>CASBQA010000270.1 GCA_949127635.1 Nostocales cyanobacterium PMM_0069
CCCTAGTCCCTAGCTATTATTCATCTCCTGCACAAAATTGGTGTAAACATTACCTGACAAAAACTGGGGATTTTCCATAATTTTTTGATGAAAGCTGATAGTTGTAGGTAATCCGGTAATTGCACATTCGCGTAGTGCGCGTTTCATGCGGTTAATAGCTGTTTGGCGATCTGGTCCCCAAACAATTAATTTGCCTATAAGCGAATCGTAGTAGGGAGGAATTTGGTAATCGGTGTAAACGTGGGAATCAATGCGAACACCGGGACCTCCTGGGGGGAGATAGCCGCTGATACGTCCGGGGGCTGGACGAAAGTCGTGATCGGGATCTTCGGCGTTGATGCGACATTCGATCGCATGACCCCGCAAAACTACTTGCTCTTGATTAATTTTGAGCCTTTCCCCTTGAGCAATGCGAATTTGTTCGCAAACCAAGTCTATGCCGGTAATCATCTCTGTAACTGGATGTTCAACTTGAATCCGGGTGTTCATTTCCATAAAGTAGAATTTACCGGATTTATCCAAGAGAAACTCGATTGTACCTGCTCCAGTGAAGTTGATAAACTGGGCAGCTTTCACGGCAGCTTCTCCCATTTTTTCTCGCAAATCTGGGTCTAAACCAGGGCTGGGAGCTTCTTCTAATAGCTTTTGATTGCGACGCTGAATTGAGCAATCCCGTTCGCCTAGATGGATGACATTACCGTAATTATCCGCCAAAATTTGAAATTCAATGTGGCGCGGACGTTCGATAAATTTTTCTATATAAACGCCAGAATTACCAAAAGCGGCTCCCGCTTCACCTTGCGCTGCTTTGAAAAGCTTGACAAATTCGCTTTGCTCTTTTACCAAACGCATACCGCGTCCACCACCACCTGCGGTGGCTTTGACCATCACTGGATAGCCGATATCTTTGGCGATCGCTAATCCTTCTTCCTCAGACTCCACCAACCCATCACTTCCCGGTACAGTCGGAACCCCGGCTTTTTGCATGGTTTCTTTTGCCGTTGATTTATCCCCCATTAAGCGAATCGCTTCGGGAGATGGACCAATAAATGCAATATGATGATCTGCACAAATTTCTGCAAACCTAGCATTTTCTGACAAAAAGCCATAACCCGGATGAATCGCACTAGCATTGCGCGTCAGTGCCGCAGCAATAATATTGGGAATATTCAAATAACTTTTACCGCTGGCAGGTTCGCCAATGCAAACCGCTTCGTCGGCAAGTTGGACGTGGAGAGCATTACGATCAACTGTAGAGTGAACTGCAACAGTAGCAATCCCCATTTCCTCACAGGCACGGAGAATGCGAAGCGCAATTTCTCCCCGATTGGCAATTAATATTTTATCAAACTTCATCTTCTAGTTTCGATATCAGTACCAGTAGATTGACATTCTCTCCTATCCAACTTGAAACAACGCTTTCGTGTTATTGCAAATTATCACAGGAGATTCCCAAGCCTCATTCATAGTGAGCGTTGCTTTGAAGGATCTGGCTGCCTACCTCTACAGGTCTTAACTAGACTAGCAACACAAATGTTATTAATCTATGTCAGTTTGCCGAGTCCAGGCAGTAAGAGCGCTTTTTGTGCGGTTCCACTTCCCGATGGAAGCTTTTCTCACCGCACCCTATTTAATATCTCTTGTGCAACTGCTAAATTTCTGTCAGTCTGATATCCGCATTCGGAAAATTTCTGAATCCGTACACTTAAATAAATTAAATTTGAGCGGAAATTAGCTCTTACTTTACTATATTTGTTTTTTTATGCTATATTCTATCTTCAGAGAAGTTATGCGGATGTGGCGGAATTGGTATACGCGCACGCTTGAGGTGCGTGTGGGCACTGCCCTTGCGAGTTCGAGTCTCGCCATCCGCATTTTTAGTTAGTAGTCAATAGTCAAAGGTCAAAAAACATTGGATTGTTGACCTTTGAACTATAGGCTCTGAATTAAATGCTAATTTTCTATGCTTTTATAAAGTTTTGTAAAAAGGTTAAATTCTACTCAAGTCGCGCATAAACCCTCGCTTGGCGGCTTTCCTTTGTTACTCTCTGTCAAAATAGGGCGTGAGGCAGCTAAATACTTGCAGCTTTATCAAGTTAAGTATATCTTCTTAGTGCTTGACGTGACGAATTTATCGCCCGGACACTTTCTAATGACTCTCACCGTCCAATCTACGAGAATCTACGTGTTGGAGGGATGAAAGCTGGTTTTACATTGCGGGTATCTATAGGGTAAAAAGCGCAACCGTCGTCCGTAATTAAGTGCATACTGTAAAGAAGGCTAACTCGCTACAAAAGCAGCACTAATAAAACAGTAGTAATTTGAGAAAACAATGCTTTATGTCAATTACCAAAGTATTAATAACTCTCAGTAAAGAGAAACTAATAGTTCATGTCATAAGTTTTGAGAGGCTACGAGTGGTCAGATCCCCGACTTCTTGGAGAAGTCGGGGATCTTGCAGACCATCAAAATTAATGACATGGAGTACTAATGTAATTAAGTGTCCTGAAGAAGGGTAAACTTTTTAGTTTACTGTACTAATCAAGCAAATAATGAGTTCGCAATTATGAGGTGTTAGGTTTCAATGGCACTACCTGTTATATCTATCTTATCAACGCAGAAAAAAAAGAAACCGTCTTTAGTGCTGACGCTTTCATCTGCCGGGTTGTTGATTGGTGTGGGGAGTGCAGCATTCTGGCTTTTAACTCAGGGAAAATTATTTTCCAGAGATTTGCCAGTGGGTGCAAATATTATCCCACAAGATGCCTTATTTGCGGTTTCTTTAACCACTGATGCCAGTCAATGGCAGAAATTGCGCTCTTTTGGCACAAAAGAAACCCAAGGAGAGCTAGATAAGTATTTAGTGGAGTTGCGCGATCGCTTTCTCACTAATAACGGCTACAATTTTCAAAAAGATATCAGTCCTTGGGTAGGTAATGAAGTCACAATTGCCATTCTTGCCCCAGACATGAAAAAAGTTGCACCTAAATCCATAGCTTCTGATCAAGTTGCGACTAAAGAACAGTCGATGGTGATGGTTTTGCCAATAAAAAACCCACAAAGCGCTAGAAGTATCTTGGCACAACCCAAAATGCTCAAAGGTGGCAAATTAGTTGATCGCATCTATCAAGGAATTGCCGTCAAAGAAACTGAAGGGCAAACAGGAGAAAACTTTTCCGCTGCCGTACTAGATCAGCGTTTCTTAGTCATTACCGATAATCCTAAAGCCACAGAACGAGCGATTGATGCTTATAAAAATCAAACAACACTCGCTACAACAGGTGGTTTTGCAGATAATTTCCCGAAAATCGCTAATTACCAACCCTTCGCCCAGTTTTATGTAAATGTGCCAATAGCTGCTAAAATAGCAGCTGCCTCTCCAAATCGTCCTTTACCCGCTCAAGTTTTGGCTCAACTTCAGAATAACCAAGGTTTAGCGGGGACAATTACTTTAGAGTCAGAAGGAATACGCTTAAAAGGCGTTTCTTGGCTAAATCCAAATAGTCAACGTACCCTAGCGGTAGAAAACAACGCTGGGAATATGCAAAACCGCTTGCCAGCAGAAACCTTAATGATGCTTTCTGGGGGTAATCTCAAACGGTTGTGGGCAGATTACGTTTTAACATCTCACTCTAATCCGCTTTCGCCTATACCGCCAGAAACAATTAGAAGTGGAGTAAAATCACTCAGCAATAATGAACTTGATTTAGATCGGGATTTATTAAGTTGGATGGGTGGTGAGTTTTCAATTTCGATAATGCCATCAATTGCGAAAGAACGTTATAAAGAAGACTTTCGTGCGGCATTTGTATTCATGGTACAAACAAGCGATCGCTCTAATGCTGAAGCATCAATAAAACGTCTGGATGAGGTTATGAGAAATCAATATCAATTCCAGATTCAACCTACAACAATAGCAGATAAACCCGCTGTCAACTGGATTGGACCTTATGGAACCTTAACTGCTACCCACGGCTGGTTAGATAATGATGTCGCTTACTTAATTATGGGTGCTCCTGTCACCAATAAAATTGTTCCTAGACCAAGCAACACATTAGCTAGTAGTTTCCCATTCCAAAAAACAGTTCCTTCAGATCCTAATCCGACAAACGGTCAATTTTTCTTGGATGTGGAACGCACCATGAAAAATTTTCCTCTACCAACGTTGTTCTCCAATCAAGAAACTGTACTCGAAGCAACACGCTCAATTGGCATAACATCTGCCGTCAGTGACAGTCGTAGTAACCGCTACGACATTTTTATCGAGTTAAAAAAAGGTGATAAGCCAGCACCTTTACCCAGTCCGACTCCTTGACACTCCCCGTCCATTTATGGACGGGGATTCTTCTATCTACGAAATGGCTTGCTCTAATAGGATTGCTCCAACCAGAGTAGAGGTCGTTTCTCCAGAAGCGTTGCTTGCATCACGTGCAAAGGTTCCAGTATGCCCTACCGTACCCAATCCACAAGTTAGGATGTTTATGGCAGCGTTGTGATCTCTATCTAGCTTGCAACCGCACTTACAAACATGTGTACGAGTAGACAGAGACTTTTTCACAATTACGCCACAGTTAGAACATTCTTGAGAAGTATATGAGGGATTTACCGCAATAGTGATCCTCTTAAATACTTTGGCAAAATACTCTAACCAAACTCTAAATTGATACCATCCAGCATCATTGATTGACTTTGCCAAACAATGATTTTTGACCATGTTCTTAATCCTCAAGTCTTCATAGGCTATCAAGTCGTTAGACTGAACTACGCACCTTGCCAACTTCACGGCATGGTCTTTACGCTGCCTACTTATTTTGAGGTGAACTCTACTAAGAAAAGTTCTAGCTTTACGTCTATTACTAGAACCTTTGACCTTTCTGCAAACAAGCCTTTGTGACCGTTTCATTTTCTGTTCCCCAGTTCGATAGAACCGAGGATTTTCAACTTTATTCCCAAGTGAATCGGTGTAAAAGCAAGACAATCCTACGTCTAGCCCAATTGTCTGATGGGTTGGGGTAATTACTTCTGTGCGGTCTACTGATATACAGAATTGGACATAATACCCATCTGCACGTTTCACCAACCTCACACGCTTGATTTGGTCGGACTGATAAAAATTAAGGTCACGAGTACCTTTCATTTTTAATTTCCCGATTCCATTTTTATCGCTAAAAACGATAGACTTTCTGTTTTCAGATAACTTCCAGCCCGTTGTCTTATACTCGACGCTTCTACAATCTTTTTGAAAAGTTGGATACCCCTTTTTACCCAATACTTTTTTCTTGCAGTTGTCATAAAAGCGAGATATAGAAGCCCATGCTCGTTCAGCAGCAGCTTGTCTAGCCATTGAGTTTAATTTATCTGCAAAGGGAAACTCTTTAGCCAACAATGCACAATGCCGTGAGAGTTCAACCCAAGACGAAGCTTGACCTTCCATCCACAGTCTAATTGCCTTATTCCGAATAAACTGAGTTGTTCGGATAGCTTCATCAACTGCTTTAAACTGTGCTGCTTTGCCATAAGTTTTAAACTCAAAAACTAGCATGATTATTCCTCTTCCTCCTTTACTTATGATAGCATATTCATCATAAGATTATTCAAGATTAACAGGAAAACACAATATAAAGCCGTCCTCCAAGGAAGGGGCTTTTACCCATCAATTCCGGTAAGAGG
>CASBQA010000271.1 GCA_949127635.1 Nostocales cyanobacterium PMM_0069
ACAGAAATATTCCCTCCCATTGACTGGATAAACTTGCGACTAATTGCTAAACCTAAACCCGTTCCTTCTTGTAATTCTTTTCCGGCTTGTGCTTGGTAAAAAGGATTAAATAGTTTGGGTAATTCGGCTGCGGCAATACCCACTCCTGTATCAGAGACTTGAAAATCCAGAGTCCAAATATCTGTGATTTCTTCACTCCTATTATTTATCGTTAAAGTAATTCCTCCTTCCTGAGTAAATTTGATGGCATTGCTAATTAAATTAATTAACACTTGGCGGAGTTTTAGTTCATCGGTGCAAATATAACGGGGAACATTTTCACTACGTTGAAATATTAAACTTAAACCTTGATTACTTGCTTGTAGATGCAGCATATCTTCTAAGTCATCGAGCAAGCTATACAAGTCAAAATCCCTGGTATTAAGGGTAGTTTTACCTGCTTCTAGTTTCGATAAATCGAGAATGTTATTAATTAACGTTAGTAGGTAATCACCACTACGATAAATGATCCCGGCATTTTCATAATGATCGGCAGGTAGGTTGTTAGCGCGTAACATCAATTGAGAAAAACCTAGAACTGCATTGAGAGGCGATCGCAATTCATGACTCATGTTGGCAATAAAAGAACTTTTAGCTTGATTAGCCACTTCTGCTTTTTCTTTAGCAATTACTAACTCTGCTGTTCTCTCCTCTACCCGATGTTCCAAAGTTTCAAAAGATGTTTGTAACTGAAGTGCCATGTTGTTAAACGATTTTGCCAGTTGACCTATTTCGTCTTTTGAGTCAATTTTGGCGCGGATATCTAAGTTACCTGCGGTAAACTGGAAAACTATATTGGTAAGGTAAATTATTGGCTTTGTTAGCAGTTGCCCAATGACAAAAGCGATGATTGTCACTATTCCAGCGATAAATGCAAGTAGAAACATTGCGTCACTAATTTGCTTTTCTACAGGTGCTAGAGCAACAGCAAGCGGCTGTGCAAACAACACAGACCAAGGTTTATATTTTAACCGAGCGATCGCAATCAGATTAACCTGATTTCCTGTTGCGGACAAAGATGCAATTAAATACGACTGTTTATTATCTAATGCTTGCTTAAGTTTTGACTCATTAGTTGCCAATTCTTTGACAGGAGAATTAGGCAAACGACCTTCCCGTTGCAGTTGAGTTACAACATCGGCAGGCAGAGGCACAATTGATTTAAAAATTAGTTCTGGTGCAGTACTATGTGCAAGATAAATATTATTTTCATCTAAAAGAATAGCAAAGGATTTTGCCCCAGCCCGTTCAGTTTGTCGAGTTACTAACTGCTGAACAACAGTAGCATTGTATGAAACACGCAATACACCCAATATATCTCCCTTAGCATTGCGAACCGGACTGCTAAAAAAGAGAGTAACAAGGTCAGGAATTGTCGGCGACTTCTTCATACTAGAAACAAAGGATAACCCAGTTTGCAGCGGTTTTTTCAAGTAATCTTGATCAGATTCATCTTTGCCAACGTTCGGTGTATATGTATCCAATACATTTTTCCCGTTTAAATCGAGCAAAGCATAGGAGAGAACATTAATCATATCTTTGCGACTGAGACGGATTAATGTTTCTGTCGCCAATTGCATTTCGGGGCTGTCATCTCGCTGCTTTGGAGTTAGGCTGAGGTAGCGTGCCAAACCTGGTAAAAGCGCCTCTACGCGCACGGCATTGAGATTTCCATCAATAAAGGCATCTATTCTGTTAGTGGTTTCGTTAGCCGCCGCAGATAGGGCTTGTTTTGCGTTGTCCGTTAGTGCTTTTTCAGTTGTCTGTTTGTTGATAAATGCCAATAGCAGCAACGGACTTAAAGCAACAATCAGAAACGAGGCGATCAACTTTCTACGGATGCCGCCCAAAAGGGAGTGCTGCATGGCTTTAAACTAAGAGGTTGTTTGAGAATTCACTAGCCCCGGCGACTAAAAGTCGCGGCTATACAGACAAAACCCACCTCCGTGGGTTAAAACCCTTGATTTTGTATTAGTCCACGGAGGTGGACTTTGCTTGTGTAGTAGCGAATTCCATTCGCCTTTTCAAACATCTTCTAGGAGGGAGGGTTCAAGAAGGAAGAATTGAACAAACTTTTTAATTCAGGAATGCGCGTCACGTTTCCAGAGCGAATAAAAAAGTCTGCATATATCTTGGCAGTTTTGTAAATGGAGTTAGGGTTGCTAGATTGAAATAATTTTTGATTTTCACCTAAATCAGTTAGCTTTACTCCCTCCAGAGAGATTGTATTGCGAGGAATTTTTAACGCTTTGCTGATGATAGCGTTTCCTTGGTGAACATTTGCTTTCCAGTAGGTCGAGGCTTGCAGCCATGCTTGCACAAATGCACGAATGTCTTTGGGGCGATCGCGGATTGTCTCACCGCGAAAGACAATCATATCTAAAATCAAGCCAGGGGTTTGTTTGCTGGTAAATAGAATATGTCCCCCTAATTTAATCGCTTCAGAAAGATGGGGTTCCCAAGTCTGTCCGGCTTGAATAGTATTATTTTTCAGACGTTGAGGAATTTCTGAAGCCTCTATTTTAACAAAGTTCACATCATCACTGGTTAAGTTGGCACTTTTCAACATCTCAGTCACGAAAACTTCGCTAAAACCGCCTAGATTTGCCCCTAGCTTTTTTCCTTTCAAGTCAGCGACGGTTTTAATTTGCGATTGGGCGACTACCACATCTGCCCCTGTTGATTCATCTATAACCGCCACGCTTTGTATATCTGGATTTGTGGCACTCAAGATTATAAAACCTCCCAAAGAAGATATAACACCATCATATTTACCCGCATTGAAATTTGCTTGTTCCAATTGGGTGGATCGTTTATGAAGAATTAGTTCCACATCTACCCCTTGGGCTTTGAAGAATCCTTTTTCTTGAGCAATGATACCTGGGTACATTCCAACAAAATATCCCAATGGTATTTTCAAGGGAGGGCGTTTCAACTCGGTTGGCGCTGAAGTATGACAAGAATATAGCAAACAGACGGTAATGAGAAAAGCGCTAATATATCTAAGTAGTTTAAACATAAAAGATTTTATATTATTTAATCATTGCTGATCAAATTTTCATCTCAAAAATCTTTATTGAATGAATTATTAATTTTTTTAAAGTACAGCAGATTGCAACAGGCGTGAGGTACAGATTATATCAGATGTATTGGACTTTTTTTGATGTCACGAATTAAATTTAAACCTGATAATAAAGTTGCGTATGACAAAGCGCCAGTGCAGTTTAAAGTACTACCGGGTATTAGAGAAAAGTTGAAAACCGTCCCTGATTGGCAGAAACGGTTAAGAAACTTTGTGAATGAGTTGATTGAAGAGGTGGACAAACAGTAAGCTGTGTCTAGTTATGAGTAGAAATTAGCGCTCCAGTTTCCAACCCCGCCCTACTGGATTTGATGACGGAAATTAGGGACTGGGGTGGGGCTTTATTACCCAGTCCCCAGTCCAAGCGTCCTGGACTACATCATGCCCATGCCGCCCATACCACCCATGCCACCCATGCCGCCCATGCCGCCCATGCCGCCCATGCCGCCCATGTCAGGGGCACCGCCGGCGGGTTTCTTCTCAGGCTTCTCGACAACGATCGCTTCGGTAGTTAAGACCATGCCTGCGATAGATGCGGCGTTTTGCAAAGCAGAACGTACAACTTTAGCAGGGTCAATAATCCCAGCAGCAATCAAGTCTTCAAATTCGCCAGTAGCAGCGTTGTAGCCGATATTGAGATCGCTTTCGCGCACTTTAGCAACAATAACCGAACCTTCAGCACCAGCATTATCCGCAATTTGACGGAGGGGAGCTTCCAGCGCTCGCGCTACAATATCAGCGCCGATCTGTTCTTCTGCATCGAGGCTCTTTTTAATTTCCTCAATCTTCTTCGCCAAGTGAATCAGGGTTGTTCCGCCACCGGGAACGATTCCTTCTTCCACAGCGGCTTTAGTAGCGTTGAGGGCATCCTCAATCCGCAATTTGCGGTCTTTGAGTTCGGTTTCGGTTGCCGCACCGACTTTAATCACTGCCACACCGCCGGCTAGCTTGGCGATGCGTTCTTGCAGTTTTTCTTTGTCGTAGTCGGAATCAGTTTCTTCCAATTGTTTGCGAATTTGACTAATTCGCTTTTGGACATCTGAAGTGGCTTCGCCAGCTACAATGGTGGTGCTTTCTTTATCAATAACGATTTTCCGGGCAGTCCCCAGCATTTCCAAAGTAGCGGTATCCAAACTTAGACCGATTTCTTCAGAAATCATTTGTCCGCCGGTGAGAATCGCAATATCTTGTAACATTGCTTTGCGGCGATCGCCAAATCCTGGGGCTTTAATCGCAGCGACACTCAGCACACCTCTTGCTTTGTTCACTACCAAAGTTGCCAAAGCATCACCGTCTACATCTTCGGCGATAATTAGCAAAGCTTGACCCAAGCGGGCGACTTTTTCCAAGACAGGCACTAAATCCTGAATGCTGCTGATTTTTTTGTCAGCAATCAGGATGCGAGCGTTTTCAAATTCCACCGTCATGCGATCGTTGTTGGTGATGAAGTAGGGGGAAATATAACCCCGATCTATCTGCATCCCTTCAACAACTTCCAATTCAGTGGTTAGGGATTTGGATTCCTCAACAGTGATTACACCGTCTTTAGTGACTTTTTCCATCGCTTCGGCAAGCATATTCCCGACTTCTTCATCGTTCCCAGCTGACACAGTGGCAACTTGGGCGATCGCACTACCTTCAACTGGTTTGGCAATGGCAGCAATTTCTTGCACCAACGCTTCGATGGTTTTGTCGATTCCCCGCTTTAAAGCTACTGGATTCGTGCCTGCGGCGACGTTCTTCAAACCTTCTCTGACTAACGCTTGTGCCAAAACTGTAGCGGTGGTGGTGCCATCTCCCGCCACATCTTTGGTTCTTGATGCCACTTCTTGAATCAGTCTCGCACCAGTATTTTCTAGCGGATCTTCTAATTCAATTTCTTTGGCAACAGTGATACCATCATTAACAATCTGAGGGGCACCAAATTTCTTTTCTAAAAGGACGTTGCGACCTTTTGGACCTAAAGTGATTTTTACCGCATCGGCAAGGGCGTTAATGCCTCTTTCTAGTGCCCGACGTGATTCTTCATTAAATGCAACAATTTTTGCCATGTTTTACTTCTCTAGCGCTTCCAATAGACAATTTAGCACTCAATAGCTTTGAGTGCTAACTGAGGAGGCAGTTCATTTTACAAATAAATGGAAAAAAATTGATTAATATACAGATGCTCATGTCGGCTATTGGCAGTAATGCTTAAATCGGGAGATGAATCTATACGACTCCCTTCAGTCTATTGGTATAGCTAGCCCTAGCGGTTCCGGCTGGTTAGCAGTGGTATTTACGTTTCTTTTGGCTTGGCTAGTTACGTGGCGTATGATTCCGACTTTACGCAAGTTCGCCTTGCGGGTGGGTTGGGCTGACCAACCAAACGCACGACGATTAAATCGAGAACCTTTGCCCAATGCGGGGGGTTTGGCTATCTACACCGGAGTAATCGCCGCACTAGTACTAGCTAGCCTTTTACGCCCAATCGAAGTGCAGAACGTATTGGTGCAGGTGCTGACAATTTTACTTGGAGGTTCAATATTAGTTCTTGTCGGCTTTATTGACGATCAGTTCAGCTTACCCCCGTCTGTGCGGATGTTTACTCAGATTCTCACCGCACTATTGCTGGTTGCTAATAAAATCAGTATTGACGTAAATTTTGGCACACCCTTTGACTCAATTTTGTCAATGTTGTTGACGGTGTTTTGGGTAGTAGGAATTACCAACGCCATCAATTTGATGGATGGTATGGATGGTTTGGCGGGAGGAGTCAGCTTTATCACTGCCATGAGTTTGTTGGCAGTTTCTGCTCAGTTTCCCAATCGGGCAGCCGCAACTTTAGTTTTAGCAGCATTGGGGGGCGCGGCGCTGGGCTTTTTGCGTCACAACTTCCACCCCTCGCGAATCATTATGGGTGATGCCGGGGCATACTTTTTTGGCTATGTGCTAGCGGCAACTAGTATTCTCGGTAAACTCCAAGTAACTACTGTGTTTTCATTAGTGCCGACAGTGTTATTCTTGCTGTTGCCAGTGCTAGATACAACTCAAGTGGTAGTCAAGCGATTGATGGCAGGGAAAAATCCCATGAGTACCCCTGGTAAAGACCATTTGCACCACCGCTTGCTAGCTTGGGGTTTATCCCAGCGCAACGCTGGGTTTACTTTGTGGTCAATCACCTTGATTTTCAACTTGCTGGCAATGAGAACACAGAATATGAGTTTAGCCGTGATGGTTGCCACCCTCAGCGGCATTATTGTCCTTTTAAGCTTTACTCTCTGGCAAAGAATACGAGCAACGGTACAATAGCCAAAAACGCAAATGTGACAAAGACAAAGTAAATTTTCAGATCGTAGTAGCTGCTTTAGCACTTGTTTGAAGCGATTCATCGCTTCAAATATAATGTGTCAAGTGCTTTTTTAAGAGTTCCTCAATTTCATCCGGAATATACTGGTTTCTCTAGGAACAACTAATTGGTAGATGCACCCTAATAACTCACTCCCCTAGTTGGTTTATACCACTGGGGGATTTTTGTAACTTTAGCAATACACTGAGTTACGTCAAAAACATTGCTCAACAGTTTACTCAATTTTATCCGGAATATACTGATTTCCCTGGGAACAAGTAATTGGTAGATGCACCCTGATAACTCACTCCCCTAGTTGGTTTATACCTGCTAGGGGGTTTTTTATGACAAGAATTTTTATACA
>CASBQA010000272.1 GCA_949127635.1 Nostocales cyanobacterium PMM_0069
CCCCCCCTCCCCCCTACGGGTTGCAAGAGTAAATCAACTAATTGCCGATACACAGGTTCTACATTATCTCGAAAGCTAAATTGCACATCTGGATTTAGGGCAATCAAATCATTGCGTAAAAATGTTAGGGTATCTACTGCTTGAGTATAGAAGGCGATCGCTCCGCTGATATCGCCTTTAATTTTGAGTATCTGTCCTAATTGCCATTGCCAAAGATAAGCAATATCCTTAGCTTTAATTGCCTGAGCTTGTATCAAAGCTTGCTGGGTCAACTTCTGGGCGTTAGATATATCTTCGGTTTTCAGATACAATCCACCAAGGGCACCGAGACCGTAAGCTTCGGAACGCTTATCCTCAATGCTTCTAGCTTGTTGAATCGCTGTTGCCAAACTTTGAGCAATTTCTTTCCATGATGGAATGTCTGCATTGGTAGCTTGTTTTAAGTATACCAAACTCTGAGCTAAGTTAATTTGGGCAGAAATTGCCGTCTTGCTTGGTGGTATTTTCGTCAGCTTTAACTGGATCTCAGACGATAATTGTTGTGCTTGCGACCATTTTTGTAGTTCCAACAACATACTCAGTCGATTTAGTTGTGCTTGAATTTGTCCAAGTGGTGAAGTAGATATATTAGCGGCTTCTAAATAATATTGTGCTGCTTCTTGGTAAAATTTAATAGCTTCTGGCTTTTTACTGAAAACAGATGTGCTTACATAGTAAAGGGGCGTATACTCTTCAATAGTTGTGGTATCGTGGTGCGATTCTCTGTTACCTAAAGCTGCGTAAATGTTACCTAAACTGAGCAAAGCAGCGCTTATTTCTGGAGGAGATTGTAATTTTTCGGCTATGTCCCGACTTTCGAGCAAAACTTTTAAGGATAGTTTTAAATCACCAATTAATTGCACCACATCACCCAGGCTACGTAAAGCGGTAGCTTTAACCAATGAGTCTGGTTGCTTTTGTAGACGCTGGTACATCTGGTCTAATGTCGTGTAAGACAGTAAGTATTGCCCTAAAGCTTGTTGGGCAATGCTTTGGTTAATTAGACTGCGAGTTTTGCCAACTTCATCACCTGTTTTTGCATAGATATTTTCAGCTTGTTTCCATATGTCTAAAGCAAGTTCTGGTTTACCTAGTTCTAGTTGCAGATTTCCCTGAATTTCTAATGTTTGCGCGAAAACTGATGCTGAATTTGGGGTATTTTGTGAGGTTGTTAAGATTTGCAGGCTTTGAGCGATCGCCATTTCTGCTTTTTCCCATTGTCCAAGTTGCTTAAAGGCTAAGGAAAGATTACTTAAAGCGATCGCTTCTCCTAGTTTATCTCCTTTAGTTCGCAAAGCGTCTGCTGCTTGTTGCAAAATCGTCACCGCTGTCGATAACTCTCCAGCATTATAGAGTTTTCGACCTTGTTCAATCAATACTTGACCATTTACCGGTTGCCCTTGAGAAAACACTGGTGATGAAATTATCCCCAAAGCGATAAACAACGCTATTAAAAAGAGGGGAAGGGGGAAAGATTTTTTGTGACGTTTTTTCCTAATTTCTGCAAGAAGTTTATTCTTGATAAAACGTTGTACCTCTACAATAAATCGCCAGCGTTTTCTTGTCATTTTATTTGAACCACATTATTTTTATCACGCAGAGGCGCAGAGTCGCAGAGAGAAAGATGAGTGTGGTCTAAATACATGAAAACTGCTGTAAGGTCGGAAATCCTTAGCATGATATCATGTCCGGCTAATTAACATTAATATAAAATATCGCAACCCTCGTAAAGACGTTCCGCCGGAACGTCTCTACAATATATATGAGACATCGACCTAAATATGCGTGGGAGCATCTCACCTTTGCGAATATACCAGGCGATTAGAAATCGCGGCTACACAAACGAAGTCCGCCTACGCGGACTTTAGGAATTTGAAACCCACGGAGGTGGGTTTTGTCTGTATAGCCGCGAATTCTATTCGCCAGGGCTGGTGTGTTTTTACACTCATTGAGATGCTCCCAATATGCGTTATTCAAAAGCGCTAGAGACGTAGCACTGCTACGTCTCTACATTTAACTGAAAACAATCATTGATGGGGTTGGTAAAGCAGTGTGGAAATTAGGCGGATTTCCCTTTTCCCCTCTTTATAGCAGCTTGTCTGGTGTAATTGGTAAATCGCGGATGCGCTTTCCTGTAGCATGATATACAGCGTTTGCCACAGCTGCGGCTACTCCAGTAATGCCAATTTCCCCGATACCTTTAGCACCGATCGCATTAACGTGGGGGTCTTCTTCTTCGACAAAATAAGCCTCAATTGCCGGAACATCAGCGTTTACAGGGACATGATATTCCCCCAAATTGGAGTTGATAATGCGCCCAAATTTATGATCGGTGACAGTTTCTTCAAATAGCGCCATGCCTAACCCCATAGTAATACCGCCAATCATTTGCGATCGCGCTGTTTTCATATTCAGTACCCGTCCGGTACCAAAAGCACCAACAAACCGTCTCACACGCACTTCCCCTAAGTCTTGATCGACACGCACCTCGGCGAATTGTGCGCCAAAGGAGTGCATTGAGTACTTCTTATTTTGTTCGTCAAACTGAACATCAAAGTTAGCTTCCACCAGATTGAGATTTTGCCGCTTCAATATATCTGCGTAACTTTCGCTTTTTGCTTTATCGTTTTTAACAAATATCTGCCCATCTTCAAAGGCGATTTCTGTATCGGGGATGTTGTAAAGAGGCGATCGCTTATCTGCACGTGCAATATCCAGCACTTTTGCTCGTGCAGCTTTTGTCGCACCGGCAACTGCACTACCCACCGAAGCAACTGTCCCGGAACCGCCAGAAACGGGCGCTTTCGGGAAATTAGTATCACCTAGTTCAAATCGTACCCGCTCTACAGGTACACCCAACACATCAGCGATAACTTGTGCCATAACTGTTGCCGTACCCGTACCCATCTCATGAGTACCGCTTTGCACCACGACGCTACCATCAAGCATAATTTTGGCTACAGCGCTGGCAGGAAAGCGATACACAGGATAGGTAGCTGTTGCCATGCCCATGCCAATTAAATAACGCCCATCGTGCATCGAACGCGGTGTGGGGTTGCGTTGGGACCAGCCGAACTTCTCCGCGCCGAGTTGGTAACATTCCTTCAGCGACTTGCTCGACCAGGGCAAGTTTGTATCTGGATTTGTTTCCGCGTAATTACGCAATCGCAACTCAATCGGGTCTAAATTTAACTTGTACGCGAGTTCATCCATCGCCGATTCTAACGCAAAAGTTCCCGGAGCTTCCCCAGGAGCACGCATAAATGTTGGCTGCCCTTTGTTAACCTTGACTATGCGCTGTGAGGTTTGCAAGTTCTGGGTAGCATATAATAAGTGTGTTGCCACGGTGAACGCTTCGACGAATTCACCCAGCGCGTCTTCACAACTGTGGGAAATGCCTTTATGAGCGATCGCCGTCAAGCGACCATCACGTTTTGCCCCAAGTATAATTTGCTGCTCTGTTTCTGCTCTATGTCCGACTCCAGTAAACATCTGTTGACGTGTCAAAACTAACTTCACCGGACGTCCCACGAAACGCGCAGCAAGAGCAGCAAGGGGAACATGCGACCACATACCACCTTTACAGCCAAACGCCCCGCCGATAAAATGGCAGACGACACGCACATTTTCTTCCGGAATGCCAAAGCCTCCTGCCAAGCTTTTCCGTTCACCAAATGTAAACTGGGTTGCATCGTATACAGTAAGTTTATCGCCCTCCCACACAGCGGTTGTTGCGTGGGTTTCCATCGGATTGTGATTTTCGGTGGGTGTGGTGTAGGTTTCTTCTACCCGCACTTCAGCTTCAGCCAAACCTTGTTCTAAATTGCCCCGTGCGATGTCTGCTGGTCTGAAGCCAACCGCACCCTTTGGCATAACCGCTTTTTCGCGCTCCATCTCAGTTACAAACGGTTGCTCTTCATAAGCGACACTTACCAAAGATGCAGCGTGGATGGCACGTTCCAATGTATCAGCAACTACAACACCAATATATTGACCGTTGTGATATATATTGCCATCTACTAAGGGTAGGCGGCTTTCGATTGCGGCTCCTCCTTTCATCATCAAAGGCATTTCTTTCAATTTAGGTGCATTGAGATGCGTGATAATAGCGATTACCCCTGGTAATTTTTCTGCCACACTTGTATCAATGCTTTTAATAGTTCCACGGGTAATGGAACTGCCAATTAGTACTGCGTGGACGAGATTTTCCAGCGGAAATTCAGCCGCGTAATGTGCTGCACCTGTCACCTTCAAGCGTCCATCAACTCGGTCTATGGGTTTGCCGACTACTTCAGTACTCATGCCATTTCTCCTACAATAGTAAGTGCGCGGACGATCGCCCGCTTTGCCATTTCAACTTTGAATTTGTTATACTTTTGCGGTTTGGCTTCTTGCAGAGTTACTTCCGCTGCTGCTTTGAATGTCTCTTCGTTCGGTTTGGCACCAATAAGAATTTTCTCAGCTTCGAGCGATCGCCACGGTTTATGTGCGACACCACCCATTGCAATTCGCGCCGCCTTAATGGTACCGTTGTCAATATCTAAAGCTGCGGCAACCGAAACCAAAGCAAAAGCATAAGAAGCGCGATCGCGTACTTTGAGATAATGCGATCGCTTTGCAAAGTTTGAATCTGGCAAATCAACAGACACAATCAACTCACCTTGTTGCAACACCGTATCAATTTCTGGTGTCTCTCCTGGTAAAACATGAAACTCACCAATGGGAATTGTACGTATCCCGTCCGCTCCCTGAATGCGGATAGTAGCATCCAACGCTGCCAATGCCACACACATATCAGAAGGATGAGTGGCAATGCATTTGTCACTTGCACCCAAAATAGCGTGAATCCGATTATACCCTTCAATTGCCGCACAACCTGAACCGGGTTCGCGTTTATTACAAGGCATCAAGACATCAGTAAAATAGTAGCAGCGCGTTCTTTGCAGCAAATTTCCCCCCACACTTGCCATGTTTCGCAGTTGTGGTGAAGCACCTGCAAGAAAAGCTTGGGAAAGTAACGGATATCTCTCTTGAATCAGTTGATTATTTGCTACATCGCTATTTTTTGCCAATGCACCAATCCGCACCCCACCTGGTATCACCTCAATCAAAGTTAATGGCAATCGCGTAATATCAACAAGCTGTGAAGGTTGCGTCACACCTTCTTTCATCAAATCAAGTAAGTTAGTTCCACCGGCAATAAACTTTGCTTCTGTGTTACTTGCAACCGTTTGAATAGCTGCACCTTCTTCTGTAGCGCGAGTGTAGGCAAATGGTTTCATATTTCATTGTTTGGTATGGGAATAATACGTTTTTTTAACGCAGAGGAGCGCAAAGGTAACGCGGAGGTTCGCAAAGTTTTATGTGTTATCCCTGAGAAGCGCGAACTTCTTGCACAGCAGCGACGATACCAGGATAGGCACCGCAACGGCAAATATTTCCACTCATGCACTCTCTAATGCCTTCATCCGATGTTGGGCATCCTTCTGTTAAAAGAGCTACAGCGGACATGATTTGACCCGGTGTACAATAACCGCACTGAAACCCGTCATGCTTGATAAATGCCGCTTGTACCGGATGAAGTTCGTCACCGCTAGCCAGTCCTTCAATCGTGGTAATTTCAACATCATCGTACATTACGGCTAACGACAAACAAGAATTAATGCTGCGTCCGTCAGCTAGGACAGTGCAAGCACCACATTGTCCGTGGTCGCAACCTTTTTTACTGCCAGTCAGCCCGATGTATTCTCGTAAGGCATCAAGTAGGGTGACACGCGGTTCAATTTCCAAAGTGTGTGCGGCACCGTTGACTCGCAGCGTCACGTTGATAGTATCTGATATTTGTGGTGTTAGATTGGGAGCTTTGATTTGAGCTTGTGCCATAGTAATCCTCCTTGAAAAATTAGCGATCGCATCTATTACTGTACTTAACAATCATTATTTGACCAAACTTGCGGTATCTGAGCCGAAGCTTCATCTATATTGCTCCATAATTCAGTTTTTATAGAGTAAAAATACTAACTCCTCTCGTCAAATTCCTCAAAATGTTCTTATAATCACAATACAAGCTCATCTGCCTATAGTCTCTCTGTCGCAAGATTGATGCCAGAAGTATTATGTATTGGTTTTTACTGTCTTTTTATCTCAGGATTTACGCAACAATAATCTATCAGATCATGTCAGTTTAATAGTAATAAAAACCTACCTATCGTCGTAGAGACGTTCCACTGGAACGTCTTTACTGGAACGTCTTTACAAGGGTTTCAAGTAACGCATAATTAATTTCGGTCGATGTTTAATCCAGGGCAAGTAGTTGGAGTTAAGCTTTGAAAAGTAGTGTTAGCAGAAGCAATCAAAGTTACATCCCCGTTGTCGTTAATTACCCAACCAGTAGCAGGCACAATTTGATTTGGTAACTTTGAGTCAGTTACTTTAGTTATTCTTCCCCTCTCCCCCTGCGTGACCCAATTGACAGTAGCAGTCTGATTACTACGCAGTGCTTCATTTGGTAAAGGTGGTAAACCCCCACGTCCGGTGATGATAAATACATCGCCTCGATTTGCTGGGCAACCTTGGGCAATTAAATGACTTTGATCAACAAGATTGCTGGATAATTTTAATAATCCACGAGTGGGGTCTAGATTGGGGGTGTTAATTTGGACATTACCACTTAAGGAAGGATTTGCTCCAGTAGCCGTGATTTCGCTTTCTAGAGTAGGTGCATTCCGCAACTGAGTACCAAAAATACCAGTGGCATTAATAGTTACATTTCCGCCGCGAAAATCAGCAGAATTGGCACTGATATCGCTATTTTCTCCAGCAACGGCGACGATGGAACCATTTTTGGCATCGATGTTGATGTTGCCGCCTGTGATATTATTGCCTGTGGCGTTGGTGGTGATAGCACTGCCTCGGCGCAATATTAAATTAAGAGAGTGCAGGTTGATATTTCCCTCTCCTGCTTGAGTATTAGCCGTGAGTTTTCCTTGATTGTCGAGCAATATCAGACCAGAAGTAATCTCTAAGTTGCCTGCATTCCCAAAGCCAGTACTCGCTACACTAATTGCTGCCCCATCCCGGACAGTCAATTTGTTGGTATTAATTCTTAAATCACCAGCACTACCAAAACCATCGCTTGCAGCTAGCAAATTACTACGAACAATCTGACCATTACGATCAATACCGGTGCCACTAACTGTCACAGAGTTCGAGGCATTTATATCTAATCTCCCTGCCTGACCTCTACTACCGTTAATCGCAGCAGTGGAGATGCTTGCACCGTCTTGGACAAGTAAACGTTGTGTGTTGATTATTAAGTCCCCCCCGTTGCCAGTCGCTGGGATGAATACTCTGTTGGCTCTGGTTCTGGTCTCTGCAACCAGACCACTAGGTAAATTCCTATCTAGTACAGATATACCGCTGGCTTCTACAGATTCAGAGGCATCTATTCTCAAAGTCCCCGCATTACCTGAACTAACGGTACTAGTTAATATTCGCCCTCCATCACGGAGAATTAATTTACCGGTGGAAATATTTATTGTTCCAGCATTCCCAGCATTATTGTGAGGACTGGTACTCTGAGTCCCTAAGCTTGTATAAAGTCCATTACCCAGTAATTGTACAGATTCCGAAGCATTTACTCTTATGTTCCCTCCCGCTCCCGAACCAAAGGTAGACGCTTCTATAGATCCACCATCACGAACAATCAACCGTTTCGTTTCAATTTCTATGTCACTTGCTGGTCCGTTTTTTCCAGTCCCAGTACGTAACTGGCTGTTGTTAGTTACTTCTACAGATTCAGATGCTTTGATTAGCAGAGGTTGACCTGGTTTGTTTCCCAGAGTAAACCCCCCTATTTGTGAATTGTCAGCGATCGCAATTTTTCTGCCACGGAACTCAATACCACCATTGCCTTCACCATCTGTACCAATAAAAGTTGCTTGGGATAGTTGAATATCTTGGAAGTTCTGCACTCCTTCATATCCAAATGCCCAACCTTCGGAAATTGGATTCAGGCTGACCAGACTGTTAGGAGCAACACTCCCTATGTGAATTCGTCCTCCTGGTGCAATCAGTCTGCCACTTTTGACTAATACATCACCACCTAAAATAGCCAAAGTATTACCAGGCGTAGCTCCTAGTATAGACCCATAAATTTGAATTGGTTGAGCAATTTGCCCAAATTGCAAACCTATGGGAACACTTACAGTCAGTAGTGGTGGTGTTTGGAGATTAGTAGCACTAAATTGTGTGCCATCAGCAAATATGATATTATTCGCAGTACTCGTCACGAAAGAGCCATTAATGTTTAACGAGGCATTCTGACCAAAGATAATGCCGTTGGGATTAATCAGAAAAAGATTCGCAGAACCGTTAGTTTTGAGTAAGCCATCTATATTAGAAATTGAGCCACCCGTTACCCGACTAATAATGTTTTGAATATTCAAGTCGTTAGCAAAAAAAGCCGATCCACCTGTGGGTACAGACAATTCTCTAAAACTATGAAAAAGATTGTTTCCAACTCTATTTCCATTAATAATAGTAAAATCGAGATTATTGGTGGTTAAAACCTCAGTAGATAAAGTCCTATCTGACGTGATTTGTGCCTGAATCACATCAGTTTTGGTCAGAAAGCATAAAAACCCTAAACCAGCAATCCAAAAATAGTTAGTTTGCTTTCTCATAAATCTTTAATAATAATTAAATTCGGCGTTGCTGATTATATATAGGAATCATATTTGATTTCTGAAAAAATCTAAGTATTTGTAGGGTGTGTTAGGCGTAAGCCGTAACGCACCAAAAGCTTAAGATGGTGCGTTACGCTTCGCTAACACACCCTACGTATCTTTTCATAAATTAAATATTAGTCCTATAGGATTAC
>CASBQA010000273.1 GCA_949127635.1 Nostocales cyanobacterium PMM_0069
ATTCAACTACAATTACCAGCCGCAACGGTAGTTGCCAGCAGAAGTAAAGATGCTGCTGAGTTAGTACAGTTAGTATTTTCCTCTAGTCGTTTCCGAGTTTATACGAATTCCGACCCCTTAGGCGTGGAACTTGGGGGTACATTAAAAAATGTGATAGCGATCGCATCTGGTGTCTGTGACGGTTTACAATTGGGAACCAATGCCAAAGCCGCTTTAGTCACTCGTGGTTTAACCGAAATGGTTCGCATCGGTAACTTTTGGGGTGCCAAGACAGAAACATTCTATGGTTTATCTGGTTTAGGTGATTTGCTAGCAACCTGCAACAGTCCTCTAAGTCGCAATTATCAAGTTGGCTACCAAATGGCTTGTGGTAAAACACTCACAGAAATACTCGCTCATTTAGAAGGAACCGCAGAGGGAGTCAACACTTGCCAAGTTTTAATGCAACAAGCCAACCAGCGAAATATATCCATACCCATTACCGAACAAGTTTATCGCTTACTTCAAGGTGAAGTCACCCCACAACAAGCGCTTGATGAACTGATGCTGCGAGAGATTAAGCCAGAATACAGTTATTAAGTTTATGGAAATAGTTAAATTGTTACAAAGGTGCTAAAGCAGCTTTTGATGCAGCTAAGTATAGTTTTGCATAAGTTCGTAGCGTTTTTTAACGCAGAGGAACGCGGAGGTAAGCGCAGAGTGACGCAGAGTTTTTTTAAGAGGATTCGCTATGAAAAAAGCGAAATTCTGTACTAAGTAGAATATTGCATAAGTTCGTACCAAATTAAATCTTATACCATTTCTGTATGAAGATGCGCTATTACTAGCCCACGCAGGTGGGCTTAGTTAGTGTAGCCGCGAGTTCACTCGTCGGGTTATTAAGCGCAACAGAAGCGCAGAATTGGTATTACATCCCGATGCAACGTTGCTTTTTAACTGGAGTTTTTTTATGCTAGGAAAACTTCAGGTAAAATTATCTACTTGCCGTCGCAAACGTGTTACATTGCTTAGGATCGCCCGTTTGAATACCTTGCTTAAACCAGCGAACTCGTTGAGCGGAGGAACCATGCGTAAAAGATTCTGGTACAATATAACCTCTAGCTTGTTCTTGTAGGCGATCGTCACCAATGCTACTTGCAGCATTTAGCGCTTCTTCGATGTCACCTTCTTCAAGAATTTGTCGCGATCGCTGGGCATGATTTGCCCAAACTCCGGCAAAACAATCGGCTTGTAATTCTAACTTGACAGAAAGCTGATTTGCTTGTACCTCACCTACCTGGTTTTGCATCGCTTGAACTTTATTGGAAATACCGAGTAAATTCTGAACATGATGCCCAACTTCGTGAGCAATCACATATGCTTGGGCAAAATCTCCTGGTGCTTGATATTTATTTTTTAGATCCCGGTAAAAACTCAAGTCAATATAGACTTTTTGATCTCGCGGACAATAAAATGGACCAACTGCCGATCGCGCAAATCCACAAGCAGACTTAACGGCATCCGAATAAAGAACTAATTTCGGATCTACATAACTATTGCCTTGTTGTCTAAATATACTGCTCCATGTATCTTCTGTATCAGCTAGGACAACAGAGACAAAATCAGCCATTTTATCTGGAGCTTGAGTCTGAGGTGATTGTGTAGTCGGGCGATCGCCTTGTTGCCAAATCACGCTTGGATCGCCACCCAGAAGCGCTACCACCAGCGATAAAATCACTGCACCAATACCCCCACCTACCACAGGAGCGGAAATCCGCGATCCACGCCGATCTTCTACGTTTTCACTCCGACGACCTATTTGCCAACGCATAATTACTATTTAGTCAAGTTACATATGTTGCACAGCTTTAATTAGGTAAGAGAAAACCTTTACCCGTCATTCAGCTATGTTAATAAGACTTTACTCCTTTAGTGCATTTAAATCTTCTATCTGTAGACGAAGCGGGAACTAAGATTAGTAAGCCTTAATGAATAATTCTTGTAGGGGGAAAGGAAATCCCATCTACAGCATATTTCAGGTTTCGGAGGTACATGGATAAAACCCAAAACTTTGTAGAGACGTTCCGCCGGAACGTCTCTACGTGTATTCTATAAAAACGCAATCTGCTGTATAAAGTAGCTCGACAAAAATATTTCCAGTCATTTTTCCCCTTTCCCTTTTCCCCTTTCCCCTTTTATAAAAGACCTATCATATGTAACAGACCGCGACCAGTAATTAACTCGAAAACTAAGGCGATAAAGCCAAGCATGGCGATACGACCATTCCAAACTTCGGCGCTAGTAGTCATACCCCATTCCCAACGCTCAGGTGGGTAAATTCTCACCTTTTTCTTCATCTGATAGACTTGTGAAAGCTTCAGACTGGGAGATTCGAGTGCATCTAGAACTAAATCTGCCAAAGCTCTAATAAACAATGGATGAGTATTGGGAGCCGGTACGCGACGGAAGTTTTCAATTCCTGATTCCTCTGCAAGTTCCCGATACTCAATATCAATTTCTTGTAATGTCTCGATGTGTTCTGAGACAAAACTGATCGGTACAACGACCAAATCTTTCACGCCTTTTGCGCCTAGTTCTTTAAGCGCGTCATCAGTATAAGGTTGCAGCCATTCTACCGGACCGACGCGACTTTGGTAAGCTAAGGTGTGTTCATTTGCTCGATTGAGGGTCTGCATAATTAAAGCAGTACATTCCTCAATTTCTTGCTGGTAGGGGTCGCCGGCTTCTTCAACGTAGTTTTTCGGAACACCATGAGCGCTGAAGAAGATATGAACAGAGTCGGGATTGGGAAATTGATCGAGTTCCTGAGATATCAGTTCTGCCATTGCTTGCAGGTAGCTTGGTTGTTTGTGCCAAGAGGGAATGACCTTGTATTCAATCTGCTGAAGTTTTGGGTCTTCTTGCCAGAGTTTGTCTAACAACCGAAAGCTGGAACCACTGGTACTGATGGAAAATTGGGGGTAAAGAGGTAGAATTACTACATGCTCAATGTTGTCTTGAGTAAGTTGGGCGATCGCTTCTTCTGTATAAGGATGCCAGTAACGCATTCCTACATATATCTTCGCTTCTTGTCCCAAAGCTTGCAATTGTACTTTTAAAGCTTCTCCTTGGGCTTCAGTGATCCGTCGCAATGGAGAACCACCGCCAATCTGCTTGTAGTTTTCTTGAGATTTTTGGGTTCGTCTTGACGCAATCAACCACGCAAGAGGTTTTTGCAACCAACTAAAGGGTAGACGAATAATTTCTGGATCGGAAAACAGATTATACAGAAATGGTCCGACATCTTCCAATTTATCTGGACCGCCCAGATTGAGTAATAATACGCCTACACGATCCATAGCAATTACATTCCCCCAATCTTTTCAGATTTTTTACTAATGTTAACAATATATCTTTATTAAATATAAAGGCTAACGGGGAGCGTGGAAACAATGGCAACAATTTTCCGGGATTGGAGTTATCGCTATCAATGGTTATATGATGCTATATCTCGCTTGGCAGCTTTAAGCGTCGGTGGTGAAGCGCGTTTCCGACAGCTTGCAATACAAGGCTTAACCATTGAATCAGGTACTAAAGTTTTAGATTTGTGTTGCGGTAGCGGTCAAGCTACACAAATCTTAGTCAAATATTCACAAAATGTAACAGGACTTGATGCTTCTCCGCGATCGTTAAAACGGGCAAGGCAGAATGTGCCGCAAGCGGAATATGTGGAAGCTTTTGCCGAGAAAATGCCGTTTGCAGATAATGAGTTTGATGTTGTGCATACTAGTGTAGCCTTACACGAAATGCGGTCTGGACAATTGCAACAAATAATTAAAGAAGTTTATCGAGTGCTGAAACCAGGTGGGGTGTTTACATTAGTAGATTTTCATAATCCCACTAATCCCTTATTCGTGCCTGGGTTGTCGCTATTTTTGCTGTTGTTTGAGACAGAAACAGCTTGGCAGTTGTTGAAAACCGATTTGCCTGGATTGTTAACAGAGACAGGATTTCGAGAATGCGATCGCACTTTGACTGCGGGTGGAAGTTTACAATTAATCAAAGCCAGAAAATAGCTCGGATAAAATGTAGAGACGTAGCAATGCTACGTCTTGTAGGTATTTCTGGGTAACGCATAATTAATTTCCACATCGGTTGTCTAATACAGCAGATTGCGTTGTTATTAAATACACATATAGACGTAGCAATGCTACGTCTCTACATAGAAGATATATGTGCCAGTTGCGCTCATTCCTATTTTTTCACGATTCAATTCAGATTGCTATATGACCGCGATTACCATCAACTTCAACAACGTCGTCAAACTTAGCGACGACCAATTTTACCAACTGTGTCGGGATAATCCCGATGTTAAATTTGAACGTAATGAGTCAGGAGAAATAATTGTAATGTCACCAACGGGAGGAGAAACTGGGAAATGTAATGCCAAACTAACTACACGATTTGTCCTGTGGAACGAAGAAACAAAACTTGGTGAAGTATTTGATTCCTCCACTTGCTTTAAACTTCCCAACGGTTCCGATCGCTCTCCCGATGTATCCTGGATAAAACTAGAGAGATGGAACACTCTTAAACCAGAACAACGTGAGAAATTTCCTCCCATCGCTCCCGATTTTGTCTTGGAGTTAATGTCCCCATCCGACAGTTTGAGGGAAACCCAGGCGAAAATGCAAGAGTATATAAATGCAGGTGTAAAATTGGGTTGGCTAATTGATCGAAAAACTCGCAGTGTTGAAATTTATCGACAAGGGCAACCAAAAGAACTATTAGAGTCTCCCACAAGCTTATCTGGGGAAGATATATTACCAGGGTTTATTTTGAATTTACAATGGATATGGGAGTAACAGAAGCGACATTTCTAAGTGATATGCGATCGCCCTTTTGATGCCAAATCAAACTTACGGCAACGATACTCAGTGTGAATCTGAGTCTTGACGTTGAAATTTACTTTTCACAAAAACATCAGTCAAACTGTCACAGAAGAACAATTTAATAACACTAATGGTATCATACTAATAATAATATTATGACCGCCTGATAGCAATCCGCATAATGATTTGTGAACGGTGGTAGGTGGGGATTTTCTTCTGCGTTACATCCATCTCTGCTCACCCTGTCCAGTCACAAGATAAAATGGAGTATTGCTATGACTAAACGGCATTGGAGATTGTCATGGTATTAGACAATTTTCGCCGAAAATTACGCCAAGAAGCACAAAAATGGCGGGATGAAGGAATTATTAGTTCTTCATGTTACCAAGACCTGGGAAAACGTTATCAATTTGATAACCTGGAAATAGCTGCACGCGATCGCTTTGTTTTCATGGTGGTTGCGATCGGCAGCATTTTGTTAAGCTTAGGCATAATTACTTTTGTAGCTGCAAACTGGCAAGCATGGTCACGAGATGTCAAATTTGTGATTTTGATCAGTTTATTTTTCGCGACTACCATCACAGGTTTTTACTCTTTTAGAGAACCTACAGTTAATGCTGAAGGAAAAAAACAGCCGCGCAGCAAACAACTATTAGGAGAAGGTTTGCTAATTTTAGCAGCTTTGATATTAGGTGCAAATATTGCGTTAATGGCGCAAATGTTTAATATCAGCGGTTCAACTTCCCAACTATTTCTTTGTTGGGGGTTGGGTGTTTTAATCATGGCATATGGACTTAGCTTGACTTCCTTAGGAATGTTATCAATTATCCTCATACAAATAGGATATTGGACGGGATTAGGTGAATTATCCTACTCTGCAACTGACTTTAGTTGGTCGCGGTTGTTGGTGCAACATATGCCATTATTTATTTGGTTGCTGTTTGTACC
Organism: Nostocales cyanobacterium PMM_0069; assembly: GCA_949127635.1. GTDB lineage: Bacteria > Cyanobacteriota > Cyanobacteriia > Cyanobacteriales > Nostocaceae > Hassallia. The sequence goes on from CASBQA010000273.1 coordinate 5,820, forward strand.
CTTAGCTTATTTATGTCGATCGCGTTGGATATTTGCTATTTCTGCGATCGCCTTTACCATCTCCTTGCAATTCAACCTCAATCCACTGCAACGTCTAGCTTATTCTAATAATACAGCGCCTTGGGTTGCATCTTTTGCTTTTGCACTTCCAGCCGCACTATTTTGGAGTTATGATGACCTACTATTGCCCACAATCAATTTTAGGTTATTTCAACCCCTCGCCCAAAGTCTCTCGCTATGGTTTTTCGGAACTTTATTTTACGTCCTTTCCTTTTATTGGGTTTGGCAATATCCATCTTCCGGATTTTATCCGCTAACAACCAACTCACAAATTCAGTCTTTTCCCCTAATTGATTTAGGAATTCTCAGCGGTTTAGTAGTATTGCAATGGTTGTTTATGCTGCGTTATCGCAACAGCCTAACCCGCAGAGGAATGGATATCACTAATATCTTCATTACCAGCTTTATTGTCATTGTTGCCTTGATTCCTTTTTGGCATCAAGCTGTTACTCGCATTCCCGGTTTAGCAGTTTTTATCTTCAATATTCTTCTGGGAATATTTGCCTTTGGACTAATGCGGCACGGCATAGAATACGGTGATAGACGCACATTTTGGGGCGGAATGCTGTTATTAACACTGCAAATTATTAGCCGCATGTGGGAATATGACACAGACTTAATTTTCAAGTCATTTGTCTTTGCTATGTGCGGTGTCGGTATCATTAGCGCCGGACTTTGGTTTGAACGACGTTTAACTGTTAGTGGTTAGTTGATAGTGGTTAGTGGTTAGTGGTTATACCATTTCTGTGTGAAGCTAGCTGCGCCTAATTAGCCCACGAAGGTGGGCTTTGTACGTGTAGCCGCGAGTTTACTCGTCGGGTTATTAAGCGCAGCCTCATAAAGAATTGGTATTAGTTGATAGTTGATAGTGGTTAACCATCAACCATCAACCATCAACCATCAACCATCAACTATCAACCATCAACCATCAATCATCAATCATCAACCATCAACCATCAACTATCAACTATCAACCATCAAAAATGAAAAGCAATTCCAACGAATCTAACAAATCTTTGACACCTGAAATGGAATTCTCCAAAAAGGTGACTTTTGATGATTACATTAAAGCTAATGAACAACAATCAACAAAGCCTTTACCATTTTGGCGGTTGATAGTTCCCTTGCTGATTCAAACAGCATTGATTATGGCGATACCATTTCAAGCGATGTTTACTCATTTCACTGGCAAAACAGTCATCTTGCAAACTGTACCAGTAAATCCTAACAATGCGCTACAGGGTAATTCTGTGAACCTTAATTACAACATCGCTCGTTACAACACTTTGAAAAGATTACCAGGATGGCAAGAATTAGTTAGACGCCGTTCTAATAAAAATGGAGAATATGTTTCTTTAGCTGAGGGAACCAACTTTTATGTAACTTTGCAAGAGCAACAATTTCCAAATTCTCGTAATCCTAAAGCTTGGAAGCCGGTGCGGGTTAGTGCTAATCCCCCTAGAACTTTAGCGGCAAATCAGGTTGCTTTAAAGGGTGTTTATGAGAATGGAGCTATTAACTATGGTATGGAATCATATTCCATCCCAGAAGACCAAAGGCAGCAAATTAATAATAATCTTTTTCAGGCACAGCAAACCCAACAAAGACGGCAACAACCGATTTTAGTTGAAGTTAAAGTAGATGCAGAGGGTAACGCTGTGCCAGTTAGTATGTGGGTACGCGATCGCAACTACCGCTTTTAATCTTCACGTTTTAACTGCCATGCGGCACCAAAAGCTGCCCCAGCCCCAGCTAGCAAACCAGTGCTCATACCTTCTATAGTTTTGTTAATGGGGTTTTGGGTCAAGCAATCACTCGTTACGGTATCGGCTTGCAAGCAAATGCTGCTTTCTGCCCAACTTGCCGTACCTCCTAAAACTACACCGGTGACACTACAGGAAACAATTAGCAGTAAAAGTCGTTTGGTTTTTCTATCCATAGAGGGTTGCGGAAAATCTTACTATTTGTATGTGACTCTCAACTACTTTACACATACGTGAAAATAATGTCAGCTGTTCCCGTCTAAAAAAAGCGATCGCTTACCAAGTAGGAGTATGTCACCAGTAGAAATTAATTATGCGTTGCCCGAAACCCTTGTAAAGACGAAGCATGTGGAACGTCTCTACTTCTTGTGTCTAATATATGGAATAAACCTGCCATGATATAATTGCGGAGGTATTTACAATCGAATGAGTCCGCCGCTTTTGCCGCATATGCCTGGTTTGCGATCGCTTAGTTGCAAACAATAACCCAAAAGTAGTAAAATTACACCAGAAAGATTACGGCTGTACCTCTGTTTATTGCGCTCAAAGCTAGTTAAATAGAAGAAATGTTAATAAAATACAAACGTAATTTATGCACGCAATAATACGTGTATAGAAATTGCTAGTTAGTTTATCCTCAACCCAAAGTATTTCTCAAGTCGTAACCCAAAGCTACCCGTGCGGTAGAAGTGCAAAAAAATTATAATATTTAGTCTCTTGATTACGAAGCAATAGCCTTAATAAAGAAACCTATATGTATACATTTTGTTGGTAATCTGAGCGATCGTTAATTGGCTGAGGTGTAAATTTAAGGTGAACGTAGAAAAGTTTATTCAACGGACAGAAGCATTCCACAGACGTTTAGCAGATTTAAACCAAACTGCAAATGCATTGCCTTGGATAACGTCGGACATGTTACCGCAAGCTTTTAAAGAACTCGGTAGCAACTCCAGGATGTTGCAGTTGGCAGCGGAGGAATTATATATCCAAAATGAGGAACTAATCCGTACACGAGGTTTGGTAGAAGCAGAATGCCAGCGCTATCAGAACTTATTTGAGTTTGCACCAAACGCCTATTTATTAACTAATATTGAAGGCATAATTCAAGAAGCTAACAGCCTTGCTACTACATTGCTTAACGTTCCCAAACATTATCTAACAGGCAAACCATTAATTAACTTTGTACCTTTAGAAGAACGCAGACGCTTTCGCAATGAATTAAGTGAAGTATCTCGGTCAAATAGCAATAGAGAATTATTAGTAAATTTGCAGCAACGCGATGGCAAATTCTTTCATTCAGCTTTGACAGTAGCCGCTGTTCGCAACCAGTACAATAAACCGATAAACTTACTCTGGGTGCTGCGTGAAATTCGTGAGCAGCAACCCGAATCAGCTAATAAGGAATTTGACTTCAGTGAAAATGGCTCTATATATCAACATTGCAAAGGAGAAACTATAACCCTCAACCCATCAGAAATTTTTTATGTTTGTCAGGGTTTAGTTAAACTTAGTACATTTTGTGAAACTGGCGAAGTGCTGACAGGGTTAGCAGGTGAAAAAATGGTTTTTGGCTCTAGTTTGACTTCTCTACAAACTTACCAAGCAACTGCGCTGACGGATGTTGAGTTAGTTTCAATTGATGTTGCAGAAATAGCACAATCTCCGGTACTGAGTCATGCGCTTTTACCCAAATTTAATCAAAGATTGCGGCAGACAGAATCTTTTTTAGCTATTTCCGGAAGGCAACGAGTACAAGACCGGTTACATTATTTATTCCTACTTTTGAAACAAGAAATCGGTCAATCTGTTCCAGAAGGAACTCGCTTAAATGTTCGTCTCACCCACGAAGAAATTGCTAGCGCTTGTTGTACTACCAGAGTTACAATTACGCGATTGATGGGCAAGTTACAACAAGAAGGTGTAATTAGATTTGATTCAAAAAAACATATAATTTTGCAAAATTTAACTTAGGTTGATATTGGTATTCAACAAATGCGATTAATTTTATACAGTAAATCTGGTTGCCATTTGTGCGAAGGGTTGCAGGAAAAGTTAGAACAAATCGTAGAGACGCGAAATTTCGCGTCTCTACAACTGGAAATTCGCGATATCATGACTCGTGATGAGTGGTTTGCTGCATATGAGTATGAGGTGCCGGTGCTTTATGTGACGAACCGCAGAGACGCAGAGGAAGCAGAGGAGGAGATGATACCGCGTCCTTCACCGCGTGCAACGGTGTCACAATTGGAAAAAATGCTCCGGAAGTATTTATAGGTGTTTGTATAAACTGAAAAATAGTGCAGAATAGGGAGCATTGACAAAGGTTCGCTCATATGAAACTGCGTGAATTATTGACGGGTGTAGAGGGAATTGGACAATTACCTGAACATTCAGCGATGGATGTAGAGGTGAAGGGTTTGAAGACGAATTCTCACGCTTGTGGTGTGGGAGATTTGTTTATTGGTATGCCAGGAACGCGGGTTGATGGTGGGGAGTTTTGGGTAAGTGCGATCGCATCCGGTGCAGTTGCTGCTATTATCTCACCAGAAGCGGCAGAAAAAAACCCTCCCACAAATGAGGTTTGTCTGATTACTGCAAAAGATATGACTAAGGCTTGCGCCCAAATAGCGGCAGCGTTTTATAATTATCCTGGGCAAAAACTCAAACTTGTGGGGATGACGGGTACCAATGGCAAAACTACCACTACCCATTTGATTGAATATTTCCTGCACAAGGCAAATAAAAATACGGCTTTGATGGGAACTCTCTACACTCGTTGGGCAGGTTTTGAGCAAACTGCTGTCCATACTACGCCATTTGCGGTGGAGTTGCAGCAGCAGCTGGCGGAAGCTTTAAATGCTGGCAATGAGTTCGGGGTGATGGAAGTTAGTTCTCACGCTTTGGCGCAGGGTAGGGTGATGGGTTGTCAGTTTGAGGTGGGGGTGTTTAGCAATCTCACTCAAGACCATCTTGATTATCACCGCGATATGGAAGATTATTTTGCGGCAAAGGCACTACTTTTCAATTCTGATTATCTCACAGGACGGGCAATAATTAACAGCGATGATGTTTATGGAAAGCGATTAATTACCTCTTTGAATCCAGATAAAGTTTGGAGTTACAGTGTTAACGATTCTACGGCTGATTTGTGGATGAGTGATTTAAATTACGAGCCTAATGGTGTAAGTGGTACAATGCATACACCTGGTGGTGATGTTGCTTTTCAATCGCCTTTAGTCGGTCAATATAATTTAGAAAATCTCCTCGCAGCAGTAGGTGCAGTTTTACACTTAGGAATCGAAGTGCAGTTAATTGCTTCTGTGATACCTGAGTTTCCGGGAGTTCCCGGACGGATGGAACGAGTGCAAATTACTCCTGAGCAGGAAATTAGCGTGATTGTGGATTATGCTCACACTCCCGATAGTTTGGAAAATTTGCTGAAAGCCGCACGTCCGTTTATTCCTGGTCAGATGATTTGCGTGTTTGGTTGTGGAGGCGATCGCGATCGCACTAAACGTCCGAAAATGGGTAAAATCGCGGCTGAGTTAGCTGATGTAGCCGTTGTCACATCAGATAATCCCCGGACGGAAGACCCAGAACGAATTTTAGCAGATGTTTTGGCGGGAATTCCTGATACAATTAATCCGACAGTTATATGCGATCGCGCTACTGCCATTCGCACCGCAATTTTGCAAGCTCAACCCGGAGACGGTGTATTACTCGCCGGTAAAGGTCACGAAGACTATCAAATTCTCGGCACCGAAAAAATCCACTTTGATGACCGAGAACACGCTCGTGACGCTTTAGAAGAAAGAATGGGTAATCGGTGAAAAACAAAGATTTCGGATTTTTTTATGAATATCAATTAAACGGACATGTTATTATATCATGTCAGGTTTATTACTTGTAATGTAAAGACGTTCCGCCGGAACGTCTCTACGACGGTTGCGACGTTTTTATAACTGTTAATTAAACGGACATGATATTATTCCCTATTCCCAATTATTTGCGGAATTAAGTTGAATTTAACTGTAGTAAAGAATATAATATCAATATGTGGGAAGAATAATGATAAAAATATTCTCGATAAGATATCTGTCTGTATTCTTGGCATTAGGGCTATCTGTTAGCTTTGATAAAGTAATGCTTGCTCAAACACAGTCAGATTACAACCAAAATATGCAACTTGGTTACGCTGCAACTGCTCAAAGAAATTATTCAGGTGCTTTGAATTATTTCCAGCAAGCATTACAGCAACGTCCTGGAGATATATACGCAACTACAGCACTAAATAACATTCAAAGTTATATTAAAAATCGTCGTCAAGCTACTTTAGGCTTTGTTTCTAGTATAGGACGTCCCGGTAGACGCGAATCAGCAGCATCACGGGGAGCATCTTGTATGGAAACCGGACAAACTCCCATGTCTGTGACACCAAAAACAGATCCGCAGCTAACAACAGCAGCGTATCCAAGTTTCTTTGTTTATGTTCCGCAAAACTCAGCACAAGCGTTAGAGTTTGTTTTAGAAGATAATACCAGCCATCAGGAATTGTATAAAACAACCTTAAAGCCCAATAAACAATCTGGTGTTGTTCGTGTTAACTTCCCTGGTAATGTAAATTTACCATCTTTACAAAATGGCAAAGAATACGCTTGGAGTTTCTCGGTAGTTTGCGATACTCAAAATCGTGATAAAGATATAGAATTAACAGGCTCAATTCAACGCATTCAAACTGATCCTAATTTAGCGATTCAGTTACAAAAAGTACAGCCCAGACAGCGTGCTGCTTTATATGCAACATCGGGAATTTGGCAAGATACTTTAACAACTGTAGCAGATTTACGACGCAGCAATCCTAACGATTTAGGAGTTAAAACTGATTGGGAAGATTTGTTGAAATCAGTCGGTTTAGAAAAAATTGCCAAAGCTCCTTTATTGAGGTGAGGTTTTATGAAAATTTATGAGTGCTACTCCTCTTAATGAAATTATCTCGTTGTTTAAAAAATGTAATTACCTCTATGGATACAGTCCTTGACTCATCAACACTTGTCGTTCAAGTACGCGATTAGAAACATTAAACTGAAGTAACCTTGCAGTTTCTTGACCAATCTGAGTTTTCCCTTCAATTCTCGTACCTTCAAGATAAAAATGTTTATCCCAAACCTGACGACGGGGATTAAACAACGGGACAATTTCTTTAGTAACTTGATCTATCGTAGCGAAATCAGAACCTTTATGGTGGTTGCAAGATAAACATGAAAGTGCCAAATTATCAGCAGTCGTTTCACCTCCATGTTTTACAGCAATAATATGGTCTATTTCATGGGTATAAATTGAAAAATCCTGATGTATTAAGCAATATTCACAACATCCTGAAGCTCTCTGTATTACAAGCTTACGCACTTGGGCAGAAATGGAATTAGATGTCATTTTAGCTAATCACATTTTAAAGCTCGTGCCTTTAATAAAATTATCATATGTTCTAATTGCTCATAAACATCTAACTCAGCTAATTCCATTGGATTGAGTGTTACCGAACGGTTTTTTTCTAATAATTCTGACAACCGCGTTTGAGCTTGGGACGAAACTTTAAAAGCAATAATTTCTTCTGGTGTTGGACGCTTAATTAAAAAATCAAGAACTTCTTGATAAACTGCGGGAATATCTGTCGTCTCTGCTTTGACTGTTAGCTGAGATATGGATGGTAAATTAGCAACGTCTAATAATTGCCAAAGCAATTCAGGTAAGCGATTTTGCAGAGGTTCTAAACGTTGGGCTAGTTCATCAGAAATTTGAATCGTTAATTCTGCCATTGCTATTATCGCTATACGGCTTGTTTCCTATCTCAATTATAGCTTTACTACCCTTCAAAATTCGCTTCTATCTGACATCCTTATAGTCCGGTACGGTGCAAATAAAGCAACTATTCTAACTAGCCAAAAGCCTTGATATAGGAATCCGATTTGATTTCTGAATCACTCGTAGAGGTAAGGGACTGGGGACTGGGGACTGGGAAGAAGAAATAAAAGTGTACTGAGTTTTGTTCAAAAATCAAATATGAGTCCTATATACAAACTTTTTGACCATTGACTCTTGACTTTCTAGCTTAAAGGCAATAAAACCTTCTCCAAACTCTGTAAAACTTCTTCTACTAACTGATATCTTTGAATAAAGTCGTAAGCTACCATTTTATCTAAGACAGTAGCTAATTTTTCACTAATATTATCTAACTTATACCAAATTACTGCATCTGTATGTGAATCACCTTTGAAAACTAATTCTCCATGCGGGTTTCTTTGAAATTGTCTTGGAGGTATTCCAGTTAATGCTTCAATTCCAATCATTCCCAAAGCATAAATATCACTATTTATTCTGGGATGTCCTAATAGTTGTTCTGGAGGTGCGTAACCAGCAGTACCAATTGCAATCGATTGATTTTCTTCAACTTGCTGAGATTGAATTTGTTTGACAGCACCAAAGTCAATTAAAACTAAACGATTATCTTGTTGTCGTCTAATGAGATTAGCCGGCTTAATATCTCGGTGAATTACATGATGACTGTGAACGAAAATTAGCACCCGCAAAACATCTTCGAGTAAATCAATTACTTGCGCTTCTGATAAACGTTTACCAGATTTAATTTCCTCGCTGAGAGAATGTCCGGGAATAAATTGTTGCACTAAATAAAATTGTTGACTTTCTTCAAAACAAGCTAAGAGTTGGGGAATGCGATCGCTCTTCCCTAAAAGTTCTAAAATCTCTCCTTCAGTTTTAAATAAACGTCTAGCGACATCTAAAAATTCTTGATCTTGACGAGCGGGTTGCAAGTGCTTAACTACACATTCCGGATTACCTGGACGCTGGGTATCTGACGCTAAATAAGTTTTCCCAAATCCACCAGAACCTAATGGTTCAATAACTTTGTAGCGTTGATTGAGTACAGTGTCTTTTTCAAGGATATAAATTCTTGTTTGTGTTTCATTATCTGTATCCTCACCTTGTTTCAAAAGTGCTTGCAATAACTTGATGGTTCTTTCTTGTTCTTGAATTTGTCGTGCGATTTTTTCTTGCTCTCGTTTGTAGCGAAATGCGCTGTAAGCAACGACACTTCCTGTCGCTACTAACAAACCTAGCGCGGGAGAGACTACCGGAATCCATCCGGCTTGGGTAAATATGATATAATTTATTCCTAACAATAAAGTTAAAATAACCCCAGTCGCAAGCGTCAAACGCAGTGGATGTTGGATTCGCCATGCGACAATTCCTCCCGCTAAACTCCACACCCATATCCAAACAACTTCACCCCACTCAGGGAAAAACCAAAATAAAGGTTGTTTGTTAAGGACAGCGCTGATAATCTGACTAACCATTTGCGCTTGGACAACAACTCCAGGCATTTTTTGGTTATCTTGCTGATTGGCGCTATAAGGTGTGTTAAAAATATCTTTGATGCTGGGTGCAGTTGAGCCAATAAGGACGATTTTATCTTTGACTAATGCTGAATCGATTTGATTTCCCAGCACTTGGCTAACACTGAGAAGTTTGACAGGGTTAACAGAACGGTAATTTAGCAGAATTTGAAAGCCATTTGTATCTACTTTCTGATAACCTCCAGAGTTCCTCTGTAACGGTTTAAATATGGTATTATTAATTTGCAATTCTTTATTTTTTGAAAATTTGGGTTGAATGTTTCCCAAATACCGCAGTGCTAGTTGTAAGCCAAGGGAGTAAGGAGTTGTACAAGCTGAGGTGGATTCTGGTTGCACTAGGAGTAGATTTCGGCGAATAATATCATCTTTGTCTGCAACGACATCGCTAAATCCGACTTGCTCTATTTGTGTTCCTGCTGCTGGTGGTGTGGGAGAGTTAACAGAATCAGAATGTTTGCAGACTGAAATAATGCGATCGCTCTTCTGTAAATGTTGCAATAATTTATCATGACCTGGCTCTACTCGCAAGTCCCGAAAGATATCCAAACCAATTACTTTGGGTTGATATTGTTCTAATTTCGTAAACAGCTTATCGAGAATTTCTCCTGATAATGGCCATTTTTGTAACTTTTGTAAATCTTTTTCAGTCACTCCCACAACCAAGATGCGAGGATCTAAACCAGGATTACCCCGCATTTGGGTCATTTGGTCAAAAACCTTCAATTCTATCGGTTCTAGCATTCCCAACCGCTGAATTCCAAAGAGCAACATTGTCGCGATCGCACTAGAAATAATCGCCGGCTGTCTTAGTAAACTTTTCACCTTTGCAAACATAATATCACCAAGGATTGCCAACCATTGTAAATGCTGCCCAATAATAAGGATGGGATAATGGTCCATCAGCTTGCTCGATACTATCAGCGGGTAAAAGTAAACCCCCAACTTCTCCCAAACCTCGTATTTGCCCGTTTTTTAAGTAAATCTCTCCTTTTGCCATCGCTACTTGAGCGTCTCTTAAAGCTTCTGCCCGAATTCTAGAAGTTTTCAAGCTTTGGTAAAATTTCGTCATCAAAGCCGCAGAACCAGCATCATTGACTGCCCACAAACTCGCAACACTCGTTTTCACACCTGCTAGTACTGCTAACCCAGCAAATCCAATTTCTGCCTCTTCATCTCCCAAAGCTGTTCTACAAGCACTTAACACCAGCATTTCTACTTGAGGTTCATTAAAGCCTAATTTCCGAATCTGGTTTAAGCGTAATTTGTCTTCCCAGAGTTGAATATATGAATTACTCACAGGACCTGTGTTAAAATCAGCATGAGTTGCCATGTGAATAATTCCGAAAGGCTGTTGACGACGGATAGCTCTGAGATTGTCTAAAGTCGCTTGCTTGTTGAGAAATAATTTCCCCTGCCAAAGCTTAAACACCAATGTTGATAATTCAAGGGGAACTGCTGGTAAAGGTGTTTGTCCTTGAGTTGTTTGAGAAACTCCCATCGCTAAAAGTTGAGATTTTTTGATGTCTGTGTAGAGAGTGTTGGTTAAGGTGAGACTCGGCATCAAGCCAATACTGTATTTTTCTACCAAAAATCCTTTACCATTGTGTAAAGCTGCCATCGGCGTAGAACGTAAACCAACATCTGGGAGAAAAACTAGGTTGTCGATTTTTTGCGCTTCTAAATCTGCTTCTAATGGGGAAATTATCCAGCGATAAAGTTGTTGTGAGAAAGGTAAATAACCGTCACTGCGACGATTTCGCGGAATCACGATTTGGTTACGAAATTCCTCAGCTATTTTGAGAACTTTGGCTTTTGTCGCTTCGGGTATCCGTTTGCGGATCGGATTTCCTCTTCCTGTCACCATGACTAATTCTAGTTGATCGCTGTTCTCCTCTGCTGTAGTATTAAGTTGTTTATTACCGGAAACAGATGAAGGAGTAATTTCTACAGGAACAAAGCTGACGTAGATAAATGCAGGTTTAACACCAGTCGCTTTTTCAATCTTTTGAGCAATTTCCTTACCATCATCCAATGTTTTCAGGTTGGGAATCGGTATACCCAACTGAGTCGCAATCCTACTGGTAAACTTATCTTCAGGAGTGGGATTAGTATCAAGTAGCGATCGATTGTCAGTGGGGATGGTGGTGATAGAAACAGGCTTAACTGGATTATTATGGCATTGAACCATGCAGGGGTCAATAGTTATAGGAGGGCGTGGTGGTGG
>CASBQA010000274.1 GCA_949127635.1 Nostocales cyanobacterium PMM_0069
CCTATAGTTGTACCTAAAGCACCACTAACTCCAGCCACCGCAGCGGCATTCGCAAAATAAATTGCTTGATGTCTAGCTGGTGCTATTCCTAGTTGGATGTTGTTATTACACAAATCAATACCCGCCCAAGTTACGCCGAGAAGGATGTGTAACAATGGCAACCATAGCCAGATATCAAGCTGACTGTTACCAACTAACAGCCACAGCAGCGGTGTAACTGCTAGGACAATCCCGACGAAAATCAAGATTGGACGATTGCCTATTTTGTCTGCCAACTTGCCCCAGAGAATAAGCATCACTAAAGTTGCCCCTGCCCGCAAGCTACCGTAAGTCGTTACGTAAGTGACATCTATATCTAGCGTGTCCAACAAGTAATAGTTAAAAAATGGAGCGCTGAGATTAACGGCAAATGTCCATAAGCTCAAATACAACATAAACATCAAAAAGTTAAAATCCTTGAAGATGCTTTTGCCACTATTAGAATCACTCTTTACTGCTGTATTCTCTGTATTTGGCAAATCCCTATCAATCGCTTCGATTAAAAGAGCCTTGTTTTCACTAATTCCATCGGGTAAAGCATTTTGCTGCTGCGGATTAATATCAAGCTGGAAGTACTGACACCCCAAGCAGGCAATCGCTGACAAAATGCCGACAAACAAAACTACCCCATAACCTTGTAAAGTCCCACCATACCACTTTGATATAGCTAGACCTGCTAAAGGTACACAAATTAAATTAGTCAGGCTAGCTACACTGTTGCGTAAGCCAAAATAGCGTCCACGCAATCTGCGGGGAACTATCTGAGCCATCCAACTTAGCCAAGATGCACATCCGAGTCCGTTAAGCAGACTACTGACTAGAAGAATCCCCAATGTCAAGACAATCAGTTGGTGAGAATTAACTAGTCCCCAGCTGAAGGCTACAATACCAAGCAATAGAATTATCCATGCTAGGCGAGCCGGACTATTAATCCAAAGGGAATAGTGGAATCGACTTGTGACGCGTTCTGAAAGATATGCACCTACTGGCTGAATCAGATTTACCAACATTGGGATTGAGGTAAGCATCCCAATAGCCACAGGACTAGCATGTAACTCCACCAGAAAATTACTAAGTAAAATACCGCTGGTGGAAATTGAGTAAACCGCAGCGAAGGCATTATCTATAGTTGAGGCTCGTAACGAAGTGCGAATAGCATTCTTCGTAACTGGTGTTCCGGGTTTGGTGGTAGGAGAAATTGCTGTTTCTGGTGCTGCAACCGGAGTAATTTTTGGAGCTAAAGGAGCATCGATATTAAACTCAACAGAATCCATTTACTATCTCGCTGGTTATTGTAGCTTTTTAATAGACTTTGACGGAATTTAAATATGCGTTATCCAAAACTCCTAGAGACGTAGCACTGCTACGTCTCTACATTCTTTTTCACTTCTTATGTCTAATGTATAACTGCATTAATTATCAGAGCCAAGTTGAGTATTTTAATACCCAAAATTAAGAGCGGTTAAACGCTGACTACGAACTAATCTATTTTATTCAGCCCTGCTAATAATTATTCGTTATATTAACTTGCATTTCTCAACAAATATATCAATCTTTAGTCAGAGAAATTATAAGAGAATGAAAAGAAACATTCTTCGGAAGTAATGATAAGCAACGTGTGGAAATTTTTGCGAGTAGTTGTAGCGATCGCCATTGCCTTGACTCTTATCGCTTGCCAAAAACTACCAAGCGCGATCGCGAAGCGCGCCTTCGGTATCGCACCCACTGCACCAGCACCTGTTATCGTTAAACTCAGCAGCTGGGCTGCTAATCCGGTTGAACAAAAATTGTTAAAACAGGTATTAAACGACTTTGAATTACATCATCCAGGCATAAAAGTCAAGCATGAAGTCATCAATGACCAATACATGGATGTGATTAAAACTCGCTTTATCGGCGAAGCTGCACCGGATGTGTTTTATCTGGATGCGTTAGAGGCTCCTTTTTTCATGAGTCAGGATGTCTTAGAACCTCTTGAGGGTTACATCAAACCAGAATTTGACTTAGCTGACTTTCAGGTGACGCTACTCGACAGCTTCAAATACCAAAATCATATTTATGGTTTGCCTAAAGATTATTCTACACTGGCACTGTTTTATAATAAACAAGCTTTCGCCGCAGCTAATTTGAGTAAACCTCCGACAACTTGGGATGAACTCCGCAGCGACTCGAAGCTGTTGACGGTGGATCGCAATCAAGATGGCAGAATCGATCAATACGGCTTTGGGGAAACTCCCGAATTAGGGCGTCAAGCTTATAAAATCAAAGCCTTTGGCGGACAACTTGTGACAGAAAATGGTTATGCTGCTTTTGCAAGTGAAGCAGGTTTACAAGGATTGCAGTTAGCTGTAGACCAGTATCAAAAAGACCGTACCTCCGCACAAAAATCTGATGTGGGGACAAACTCAGGTAGTGAAATGTTCGGTCAAGGTAAGGCAGCGATGGTGATTGAGGGTAATTGGGCAATTCCTTATTTAAGAGAAACCTTTCCCAAGCTGGAATTTGCTACCGCAGAAATGCCGAGTATAAATAATAAAAAAGTCACAATGGTATTTACAGTTGCTTATGTGATGAATAAACAAGCAAAGCACAAAGCAGAAGCTTGGGAGTTGATATCTTATCTGACAGGTTTTGAAGGAATGCAGAAGTGGTCAGCAATGGGGATTGCATTGCCGACGCGCAAATCAGTAGCAGAGAAATTAGGTTATGAAAAAGACTTGATGCGATCGCCTTTTATTGCTGGTGTTAATTATGCCATACCCTGGCAAGTAGGTAAATATCCGGCAGTGATTGTGAACAACTTTGACAACCAATTTGTTAGCGCAATCCTTGGACAACAACCATTAAAACAGGCAATGGTGCGATCGCAAGCAGAAGCTAATAAGCAAATTAAAGCAATGGAGTCAAAATAATTGTTGCCACGAACTCTTTTAGCTTGCTTGGATTCAAATAGCTCCTAAAGCCTCTCCCCAAACTGGATTTATCACCTTTTCCTCTACACCTTTTGACAAATATGCAGTTTTCTTAACCTCTCACAGATGATATACGCCTGAGAAATCTATTTAGATACTTTACTGTTACCGTTCATAAAACCTAGACAAAGCTACCCAAGAGTAGGCATTGTTAGACAACTACGTTTGTAATCTTAGTCCAAAGTCCTAAAACTACTGGGATAAACGGCAATCCCACTATCCCA
>CASBQA010000275.1 GCA_949127635.1 Nostocales cyanobacterium PMM_0069
CAGCGATGCACTGAGCTTGTCGAAGTGTCCCCAGTCCCTTGTTCAAGTCAAATGCATAAACACCATTTTCAGCAATTCTGAGCGACTAAACGGCTTAGTTAAATACCCCGATCCTCCCACAACTTTTGCTTTTATCTTATCTATAATTCCCTTACTACCGGTAACAAAAATTATTGGAGTTTCTTTAAACATTGAATTATTGCGTATTAGCCTACACAACTCATAACCATCAATTCCCGCCATATTCAAATCTAGTAATATCAAGTCTGGTTTGTGGCGAACAATCGACATTACCGCTTTTAGTGGATCGATAATTGTCACTACAGAAAAACTTTCATCTTCTAGTAAGCGACTAATTTCTTTCAGCATTGTCGGACTATCATCAACAGAAACTATTTTGTGAACTTTTCGCTCTACTAAAGTAGCAGTGTTTGTCTTATTTTTTGTTCCTAATTGCTGATAATCATCTCTGAGAGAAGAAGATATATATGGTAATCGCTTAAGAGTATCTCTATTCTCGGCAATACTTGGCTTCTCCTTGTTAGTAGTGCTTCTGGGCGCTACGATATCAGCTAATTCGACAATATCACGATAAATTAATAACTCTTCACAAGTCTTTGGGAATTTATCAAATGGTGGATCTGGTTCATGTAATAACAGCGCTCCATCTAAGATATAAGGATGTAACATTTGCGCCAACTTTAATTCATCTTGATTCAGAATTACAGCAAGATGACGCAAGCTAAACCCTTTCAACCAATGAGTTAAATTGGGGTGAATTTCTGGAATTTTTTCGGGATTAATTTTCGTAGAAATGCACAAATAAGGGCGTTGAAATGGAGAAGAAATTTGCGGTGCTAAAGAATGCCAATTTTTCAATCTTTCTTGACAACATTCGATTACTTTCTCTACATCCAGGTTGCAAATTTTTTGCAGATATGTATCTGTTAATTTATATGTACCTTGCTTGATTAGTAGAAATGATTCAATCACTTCTTGAACTAGTTCTTGGATTAGCGCTCCGGCTTGTGCAGGATTCAGATATTTTTGACTGACAAGCCAGCAAATGGCTTGATAATCAGGTGGCTGGTTTGTCAAATTTTCGTGCTGTATTTTGCGCTTACTGTGTGAGTCAATTTCAAACATTAGGCGTAACTGAACACGGGTTTCGCTCTTTAGCAGGGGAATTTGGCGGCTGAGGCGACGTAAATGCCGTTCTAGTCGATCAAAAGGTTCAACAGAATCGGTAGCATAAGTAATTTTACCGTGTTCTAAATAGATCGACCAAGAAACTGAGTTGCTAAATGCTTCTAAACAACTACTTTCACAACAATTAGATAACTGTCTTAACAAACTCAGGGGACTCAATTTGGTAAATGTGCCAGAATTATTCATGTTTTTGGATAATTTGCGGTAAATTAGACCGAATACTTGTAAGTTTTAAGTATCGGTAAATGAGGCACCCTGAAGAATTAAATATTTCTCTACAAACAAAATTTTAACTTTGGCTATGTAGATATGTTACATAAATGCAAATCTTAATATGCAAAAATTACCATATCTTTAATTTGTTACATTTTGCACTATATTTTGAAATAAAATATTTTCCGCTTCATTTGAATTTTAAGTGTGCATAGTTACACAAGTATAGTGAGAAAGCTGATTATATTAAATATGCTGAATTGCTTTTATCTAAAATCTGACTTCTCTACATCGAATCTTTAAAATTAAGCATAGCCCTGGCACCCGATCCTTGATATTCTATAAGGGTTATTTAGAACTTTTCCTTTCTTCAGTGCTACTGGTAATCAGAGTCTCTAGTAAATTCCCTTTTACTCAACTACGTTGCCATTTAAGAAAATCTTAAATGCTTAGGGATTTTGCTAGTAGTAATCTGTTTAATAAATAAGAGAGCACTGTTCCAACAAACTACAAAAATGTCGTTTGTTGGGCGCTTTCAATTATATACTTTGAGAAAAGGGAAAAAAAGCTTTGGACTTTAACATAACACAAAAAGTTATGCCGGATACACTAAAACTGGATGAAGTAGTCGAATTTGCTGAGAACCCTGAACCACGTTGTCCTTGCGTGTTATTACTAGATACCTCAGGTTCGATGCAAGGAGAGCCAATTGAGGCTTTAAACCAGGGATTGCTCAGTTTGAAGGACGAATTAGTCAAAAATTCCCTCGCGGCACGAAGAGTAGAAGTAGCAATAGTTACTTTTGATAGTAGCGTAAATGTAGTTCAAGACTTTGTGACTGCCGATCAATTCAATCCGCCGATTTTGACAGCACAAGGATTGACAACTATGGGTTCAGGAATTAATAAAGCCTTGGATTTGATTCAAGAGCGCAAAGTTCAATATCGCACTAATGGCGTTGCTTACTATCGTCCTTGGGTATTTATGATTACCGATGGAGAACCGCAAGGCGAATTAGAGCATTCGATAGAGCAAGCGTCCCAGCGTTTACAAGCAGATGAAATAAATAAACGTGTTGCTTTTTTTACCGTAGGGGTGGAAAATGCGAATATGACACGCTTAAGTAAAATTGCTGTACGTACTCCTCTGAAACTCGAAGGACTGAACTTTATAGAGATGTTTGTTTGGTTATCGGCGAGTATGTCAGCAGTTTCGCATTCACAGGTAGACGAACAGGTTGCACTACCACCAATCGGTTGGGGATCTGTTTAAGGAGGCGATCGCCACGATTATATTTACACAGCTGTTGGCAGAATGAACACATCAAGTAAGATATCTCAATGGCGGGTAGTAGCCGCATCTGTAGGTGGTACAAGCCATTTAAAAAACAAACAGCCCTGTCAAGACGCACATCACTGGCAAATATTGCCAGATAACGTTTTGGTAGCAGCGGTAGCAGATGGTGCAGGAAGTGCAGTAAGTGGTAAAATTGGCGCGATGGTGGCTGTAGAAGCTGCTATTGAAAATATATCTGTTAAACAATTTACCAGGCGAACCTTGGATGATGATGAGGAAGTGCGATCGCTTTTGAATGATGCGATCGTCGCGGCAAAAATTGCCGTTGAAGATGAAGCGGCAGCTTGTGATAAACAGCCACAAGATTTAGCAACAACCTTAATTATCACCATTGCTACACCAGAACTTGCCGCAGTCGTCCAGATTGGTGATGGAATGGCAGTGGCAAAGGATCGCATGGGCAACTTACTCGCTCTAACGATGCCTGACAACGGCGAATACATCAACTCCACCACTTTTTTAACTTCGCCTAATGCCCTAGATACAGCGCAAATGAGATTATGGCGCGAAGCCATAATCAACGTTGGTGTTCTTACCGACGGCTTACAAATGCTGGCATTAAACATGGCAGTGGGTGCGCCTCATAAACCCTTCTTTTTTCCTCTATTTGACTTTGCAGCAAATGCAGAAGATAAAACACTGGCAAAAGAGCAGTTGGTGAGGTTTTTGCGTTCGGATCGAATCACGGAACGTACTGATGATGACTTGACGCTAATAATTGCTGCCTTAAGTAATTAATTAGCCTGATTGGTGCGACTTTAACTTAAATAACTTACGTTTATTGTAATTCTATCATGCAGGTTTTACGTTGTCTTACCAAGCAAGAAATCCTCAACCTCACCATTAGTCTAGGGCGAGGCGGAGAAGCTTGTATTTATGCTGTGCCAAGCGATGTAAGTTTAGTGGCGAAAGTTTATCACAAGCCAACTGAGCAACACGGTCGTAAACTTTTGGCAATGCTTGCCAACCCACCAGAAAACCCCACAGCTAGTTTAGATCATATTTCTATTGCTTGGCCCTATGAACCGCTCAAAGCAGTAGACGGAAGCGATCGCATTGTTGGCTTTTTAATGCCGCGCATTCGAGGGATGCGTCCAGTAATCGACTTCTACAACCCCAGAACTAGGCGCGAACACTGTCCATTATTTAATTATCAATACTTGCTCCGCACGGCACGCAATTTGGCGGCAGCTTTTGCGGCTTTGCACAACAGTGGTTACTGCGTCGGTGATGTGAATGAATCGAATATCATGGTCAGCGACACAGCACTAGTGACGCTAGTAGATACAGATTCGTTCCAAGTGCGGGATGCAAACCAAAATATAATTTTCCGCTGCCAAGTTGGGAAACCAGAGTTTACCCCACCAGAACTGCAAAATAAAATTTTTGCTCAACACGATCGCGCGATCGCCCATGACTTATTTGGGTTGGGAGTACTAATATTCCAACTCTTAATGGAAGGTACACATCCATTTTCTGGCATATATCAAGGCGCAGGCGAGCCACCCACCTACGAAGCACGCATTGCTCAGGGTCATTTTACATACAGTCAACAGCGCCGCGTTCCTTACACTCCTACCCCCATAGCACCACCTTGGGAAACTCTTCCCCCCAGCTTACAAGAAATGTTTGTCCGCTGTTTTGAGCATGGTCATAACAACCCAGAAATGCGTCCCAGCGCTCAAACTTGGCTGTTAGAACTAGCTGAAATCGAAAATGACCTGATTACCTGCACAGTCAACCCCCAGCACCGCCATAGCAGCCATCTGCACAACTGTCCTTGGTGTGAACGTACCTTGCGCTTAGGCGGACGTGACCCCTTTCCATCACAGCAGGCAATAGAATCAAAACAACATCTACAACCGTACAGACAAACTCGACGCAGCACAACTGCAACACGCACCAACGTTTATCCAATTCCCACAAACCAGATTAATTATCGGCAATTAATACAATCGCAAAAATATTCTTATCATCAACCTCCCAAGAAATCAAAATTTTACCCAGTCATTTTGTGCTTGTTGGGTTTTGGAATTTTGGGGTATTTGGACGTAATGATTAAATTTACTCGTCCTTTCGTTTCCCAAAATCAATATTCTCAACAAACCTTGATGTCTCGCAAAGAGCAAAGCAAAAATAATCTCACTTTTGAAGATTATTATAAACAGGGTCATGCCTCTTATAAAGTGCGAGAGTATGAGCAAGCACTGAGCAATTTTAGCCTCGCAATCCAAATAAATCCGACACACGCCAAAGCACATATTAACCGTGGCAATACCCGTTATAATATGAAAGATTATGATGGCGCAGTTACAGATTATAGTCAGGCGATACAAATCAATCCTAATGAAGTAAAGGCTTATGTAAATCGGGGCAATGCCCGCTATATGCTAGCCGAATATAGCAGCGATCCCGATAGAGATTATAACCTTGCCCTAGCCGACTTTAATAATGCCCTGCGTCTTAATCCTAATGAAGCTGAAGCTTATATCAGACGCGGTATAGTCCGTTCTCAACTTGCTAGATATAGTGGTGATTCTCAACAAGATTACCGCAAAGCAATTAAAGACTTTAATCAGGCGATCGCTTTAAATGCAGCCAAGTCAGAAGCTTACTTTCAGCGGGGTCTTGTTCGTTATCAAATTGGTCAATACAGCAGCGACTTCGATCAAGAATATAAACAAGCGATCGCCGACTTTAACCAAGCATTACGCATCGATTCTCGACTAGCAAAAGTTTACCTCAAACGAGGTATAGTCCGCTACGAGCTTTCACAGTATGGCGGCAACAATTCTAATACAAATCACACACAAGCGATCGCCGATTTACAGACATCTGCGAAAATTTTCCTTGAGCAAGAGGATATGGATAATTACCAACAAGCATTAAGCAGCATCTGCGTCGTTTTGGAAAACAAATGTGACACTTTTTTTGAAAATACAACTAGCTTGTTAAAAGGTAACTAAAAACTAAAAAATATCTTAACTAACAAGTAAATACTTTGTAATTAGAAAGAGCCAACCCATTAAAAGTTAGCTCTTTCTTGTAATATTTAATTTTTATTTTTATTGAAATAAAAATTAAATATTTGACATTTATTAATAACCATTTACAAACCTTTTTCATTTTTTTACACATAAAACAAGTTTATTTACCTTGTCTTCATACTTAAGACGGAAAATACGGTTAGATTTATTACTGAGAAAATTGACAATTAACTTTTTTTATAAGTTAAGTTGCTACATTCTCAGTTTAGATAAGTTCAAATACTCATTTACCTAAAAATTCTGAGGTAATTGCATGAAAGCAGTGATTTTGGCTGGAGGACTTGGCACACGTCTGAGTGAAGAAACTAGCGTTAGACCCAAACCGATGGTCGAGATTGGTGGTAAGCCCATCCTGTGGCACATCATGAAGACTTATTCGGCACACGGTATTGATGACTTTATCATCTGTTGCGGTTATAAAGGGTACGTAATCAAGGAGTATTTTGCCAATTACTTCTTACACATGTCAGACGTGACCTTTGATATGCGGTTTAACCAGATGAACGTGCATCGTGGCAATGCTGAACCTTGGCGTATCACCTTAGTCGATACAGGTGATAATACCATGACAGGTGGACGCTTGAAGCGAGTCGCAGACCATATTGATAATGAAACTTTTTGCTTCACCTATGGTGACGGTGTTAGCAACGTGAATATCACTGAGCTAATTAAATTTCACAAAGAACAAAAAACTTTAGGTACACTCACCGCAGTTCAACCAGCCGGACGGTTTGGTGCCATATCCTTAGGACAAGACCAAACTAAAATCAACAGCTTCCGCGAAAAACAAGATGGTGATGGTGCCTGGATTAATGGTGGTTATTTTATCCTAGAACCGGAAGTAATCAACTTGATTGGTGATGATTCCACCATTTGGGAACAGCAACCATTAGAAAAGCTCGCAGAAATGGATCAGCTATGTGCTTACAGACATCAAGGTTTTTGGCAACCGATGGATACTTTGCGCGATAAAAACTACCTGGAAGACCTATGGAAGAATAATAAGGCTCCTTGGAAGGTATGGTAGGCAAGATTATGAGTTATGTAGAGACGTTCCACCGGAACGTCTCTACGGGAGTTATGAATTAAGAATTTAACTTTTAACTCCCCACTCGAAAAATTGAAAAAATCTCCTGACTCATAAAATTTAAACTTTTGTAATTAAAGGTGCCAAAATACGAATGTATGATTTTGCGATAATAGGTGGGGGAATAGTTGGACTCTCTACAGCAATGGCTTTGGGCAAACGCTATCCCAAAGCGCGAATTTTAGTTTTAGAAAAAGAGAGCAAATGGGCATTTCACCAAACCGGTAACAATAGCGGCGTCATTCATTCTGGTATTTACTACAAGCCAGGAAGTTTCAAAGCTAAATTTTGCCGTGATGGTAGTCGCTCAATGGTGGAATTCTGCCAAGAACATGATATTGCTCATGAAGTTTGTGGTAAAGTGATTGTCGCTACCAATGAACAAGAGCTACCGCGTCTAGAAAATCTTTATAAGCGCGGCTTGGAAAATAATCTAGAAGTTAAGCGAATCAGTGCCGAAGAAGTCAAAGAAATTGATGGAGCCTTGTCCGATTATTTACGCGAATATCAACGCATGAGTGGCGTCAATGAAATTGAGGGCC
>CASBQA010000276.1 GCA_949127635.1 Nostocales cyanobacterium PMM_0069
GGTTAGTAGTTGGTTATTAATACTGTTTTCCAACCAACAACGCTCCAACTAACAACCCCCATTACCCAATCTCTACTTTTCCTTTTTCCTTTTAACTATTTCTTGAGGTTTCTATGATGAAATCTATAACTCCCGCTCACGAACACACCCATCCCCACCCTAGTTTACGTCCACCAAACTATAAAAAACCTGGCTCATTTGATATTTTATATCCTTTGCGCCGACTGGTGGATAACGCCCAAGTTAAAAATGCTCGTATCGCTCATCTAATCTGCCAAATCATTCCTTGCGGTTGCCCGTTTGAGCGAAGTCTCAACTTATTTGGACGAACTTTACACATCCCCCCACTGTGCAAGCTTAATCCCTTATACGACGAGTTTATCGGATTGCGTTTCCGTGCCTTATCTTATCTTACTGATATTTGTGGCGAAGATGTCACTAAATATATTTGTTAATAATTAGTTGTTAGTGGATAGTGGTTAGTGGATAGTTGTTAGGAGATAGTGGTCAAATAACATCAAATAACAACCAACACCCAACTAGGACTTACGCACTCGTTACGAGAAAACAAGACTTTGAGATTGCTTCCTTGCGTCGCAATGACGGAAATATGTAGTTCGTGCGTAAGTCCTGCCAACAACTAACACCCAACAACTAACAACTAACACCCAACAATTAACTACTCACAACTTCCATCCAGCGCGAGGAATTAAATGAAAATTACCCAAGGCAAAATTAACGAGCTGCTCAGTGAAACGGGATGCGAACATAATAGCCAAAAACATGGAGAAAAGAAAAATAAATCTTGCACGCAACAAGCACAACCAGGAGCTGCTCAAGGGGGATGCGCTTTTGATGGTGCAATGATTGCCCTAGTGCCAATTACTGATGCTGCTCATTTAGTCCACGGTCCGATCGCCTGCGCTGGTAATTCTTGGGGAAGTCGTGGTAGTCTATCTTCGGGTCCTCAGCTTTACAAAATGGGTTTCACCACCGATTTAACCGAAAATGATGTTATTTTCGGTGGCGAAAAGAAGCTCTACAAAGCCATTTTGGAATTACATCAACGCTACAACCCGAAGGCGATATTTGTCTATACTACTTGTGTCCCCGCTTTAACTGGCGATGATATCGATGCAGTTTGCAAAGCTGCGGGTGAGAAAATAGGAACACCTGTTGTCCCCGTAGTTTCCCCAGGTTTCATTGGTAGCAAAAATCTTGGTAATCGCTTCGGCGGTGAAGCTTTATTAGAATACGTTATTGGCACTCGCGAACCTGAGTATACCACACCATTTGACATTAATATCATCGGTGAGTACAACATCGCCGGGGAAATGTGGACAGTTCTGAAATTATTTGAAAAACTCGGCATCCGCGTTTTGTCGAAAATCACTGGTGATGCTCGCTACGATGAAGTTTGTCACGCTCACCGCGCTAAATTGAATGTGATGATTTGCTCAAAAGCGCTGCTCAACATGGCAAGAAAGATGGAAGAGCGCTACGGCATTCCTTACATTGAAGAGTCATTTTACGGTGTAGATGACATGAACCGCTGCCTGCGGAATATTGCCGCTAAGTTAGGCGATGAAGATTTAAAACAACGCACCGAAAAGCTAATCGCTGAAGAAACCGCTGCTTTAGATTTGGCACTAGCTCCTTACCGCGCTCGACTCAAAGGCAAGCGAGTTGTCCTTTATACCGGAGGCGTAAAGAGTTGGTCGATTATCTCCGCAGCTAAAGACTTGGGGATCGAAGTTGTTGCTACCAGTACTAGAAAGAGTACGGAAGAGGACAAAGCCCGAATCAGAAAGTTGATCGGTAACGATGGCATCATGATGGAAAAGGGCAACGCCAAAGAACTGTTGCAATTAGTTAAAGATACGAAAGCTGATATGTTAATTGCGGGTGGTCGCAATCAATACACCGCTCTGAAAGCGCGGATTCCTTTCTTAGATATTAACCAAGAACGCCATCATCCTTACGCTGGTTATACAGGGATGGTAGAGATGGCAAGAGAACTGTATGAGGCTCTTTATAGCCCTGTGTGGGAGCAAATCCGCAAACCTGCACCGTGGGAGACTGGAGACATGGGGACACGGAGACACGGGAATATGGGGACTTTCTCAGCTTTATTGGAGGGATTGTAATGGCGATCGTTACTGTTCCTAACAAATCACTGACTGTTAATCCTTTGAAGCAAAGCCAAGCTTTGGGTGCATCTTTAGCCTTTTTGGGATTAAAGGGGACAATACCTTTATTCCACGGTTCCCAAGGCTGTACTGCTTTTGCGAAAGTTGTTTTGGTGCGACATTTCCGGGAAGCGATTCCCCTTGCGACGACAGCGATGACGGAAGTCACTACCATTTTAGGTGGTGAGGAGAATGTAGAACAGGCAATTTTGACGCTGGTGGAGAAGTCAAAGCCAGAAATTATCGGTTTATGTAGCACTGGTTTGACGGAAACTAGAGGGGATGACATCGAGGGTTTCCTGAAGGAAATCCGCAAACGTCATCCAGAATTGGATCGTCTGGCGATCGTTTTTGCCCCAACACCAGATTTTAAAGGTGCGCTACAAGACGGTTTTGCTGCCGCAGTTGAAAGTATAGTAAGAGAAGTTCCTACTGAAGGTATCACCAAACCAGACCAAATCACGATTTTGGCGGGTTCTGCTTTCACACCAGGGGATGTACAGGAAGTAAAAGAGATCGTAACTGCCTTTGGACTAAAGCCTATCTTTGTACCCGATCTTTCCGCTTCATTAGATGGTCACTTAGATGATTCTTATAGTGCCATAACAGGTAGTGGTACGACTCTAGCAGAATTGCGAGAAATAGGTAGTTCGGCGTTTACTTTAGCGCTGGGTGAGAGTATGAGGGGTGCAGCAGAGATTTTACAACAACGGTTTGCTATACCCTATGAGTTGTTTACTGAACTGACTGGTTTGGAAGCGATGGACGAGTTTCTACAAGCTTTGTCAGACCTTAGTGGTATTAGTGTACCAGAAAAATATCGTCATCAACGCCGTCAGTTACAAGATGCAATGTTGGATACGCACTTTTATTTTGGTGCGAAGCGTGTTTCTTTGGCGTTGGAACCGGATTTACTTTGGTCTATAGTGCGTTTTCTGCAATCGATGGGGACGCAAGTACATGCTGCGGTGACGACAACGCGATCGCCTTTATTAGAAAAAATGCCGGTAAAAAATGTGACCATCGGTGATTTGGAAGATTTTGAGGAATTAGCGGTGGGTTCTGATTTGCTGATGGGTAACTCGAATGTGAAAGCGATCGCTAAACGTCTCGATATTCCTCTTTATCGTCTTGGTATTCCCATTTATGACCGCTTGGGTAATGGTCAATTTACCAAAGTTGGTTATCGAGGCACTATGCAGCTTTTGTTTGATATTGGCAATCTGTTTTTAGAACAGGAAGAAGAAAAAGCAAAACATTTTTCTGGTAATTGGTAATCGGTAATAGCATTCTCCTGTTACCAATTCTCAATTACTAATTCGCAATTATCACCAAACATGAGGAGAAGGAATGAAAATTGCTTTCACGACTAGCGATAGAGTTCATATTAATGCTCACTTTGGTTCGACAAAGGAAATTGATGTTTATGAAATCTCTGATGAGGGATATCATTTTGTCGAAACTCTGAAGTTTGCTGGTGATTTGAAAGAAGATGGAAATGAGGATAAGTTAGCACCAAAACTTGAGGCTTTAGCTGATTGTACCATTGTTTATGTGACGGCGATTGGTGGTAGTGCAGCAGCTCGATTAATCAAGAAAAATGTCACACCAATTAAAGCGCGATCGGAAGAAGAAGAGATTGCTGAGGTGTTGAATAAGTTGGTGACAACTCTCAAAGGAAATCCCCCACCTTGGTTGCGTAAAGCCTTACAACAAAAAACCTCTAATTTTGAAGATGAATTGGAAGAGGAAGCAAAGGTATGACCATAAACAATAGTCTTAATGGAACTGCTCAAAGCGAGATTTTAAACGCACCTTTCCTGAAGACATTAGTCAGTCAAATCCGTGGTCAAGATAGCTATGGATTTTACCGTAATTGGACTGATGAGTTGATTTTGAAACCTTTTGTTGTCACTAAACAAAAGAAACGCGAAATCTCTCTTGAGGGTGAAGTTGATCCAGCAACTCAAGCCCGAATTATGGTATTTTTTCGAGCTATAGCTGCCAGTATTGAAAAAGAAACTAATCTCATTTCTCAAGTTGTGGTTGATTTGAACCACGAAGGATTTGGCTGGGTGCTAGTATTTTCTGGTCGTCTTTTACTGGTGAAAAGAGCTTTGCGAGATGCTCACCGCTTTGGCTTTGACTCTTTAGAAAAGTTAGCAGAAGAAGGAGAGCAATTAGTAGCTAAAGGTCTGGAATTAGCGAAAACTTTTCCCGAAGCTAGCCAAGTGTAATTAGGTAGAGACGTTCCGCTGGAACGTCTTTACGGGAATTAGGTAGAGACGTTCCACTGGAACGTCTGTACGGGAATTAGGAGTAGAGACGTTCCGTCGGAACGTCTGTACGAAAGGGATTTGTATAAATGGAGATGCTTATGGCGCAAGTGGAAGAAACAAGTGTTGAGGAGCTAAAAACTAAAATTAAACGCCTCAATAGTAAAGCAGGTCAAATGAAGATGGATCTGCACGATTTAGCTGAGGGTTTACCCACAGATTACAAAACACTTATGGATGTTGCTGCGAGTACTTATGAAATATATCGTCAGTTAGATGAACTGAAGCAACAAGTAAATAAATTGGAGCAGCAAAAATGAACACCAATCTGGAACAATTCAATAAAATTGTCGATGCAGAGGAGTATTTTCAGTTTTTTCAACTCCCCTACGATCAAAAATTTGTAAATGTGAATCGTTTGCATATTTTAAAAAAGTTCTCTCAATACATGAAGGAAATTGATAGCAATTCTCCTGATTTGAGTGTAGAAGATAGACTCAAGCAATATTGTGAAGCTTTGCAAAAAGCTTATCAAGTTTTTGAAGAATCAACACCCCAAGAACAAAAGTTGTTCAAGGTGTTTAACGATAAGCAGAAAAATGTAGTCACGCTGACAGAAATCACGTCTGATTAGGAGGTAAAAATTGGTTAACCTGACACCTACCGAGTTAGAACGTTACAGCCGCCAAATGATGCTCCCTAATTTTGGCGAACTGGCTCAAAAGCGCCTTAAGTCAGCGACTGTTCTGGTTACAGGTGTGGGGGGATTGGGTGGTACGGCAGCGCTTTATTTAGCAGTAGCGGGTGTCGGAAAACTAATCCTAGTCCGGGGTGGCGATCTGCGACTTGATGATATGAATCGTCAGGTTCTCATGACGGATGATTGGGTAGGTAAGCCGAGGGTATTCAAAGCACAGGAGACTTTGCAAGCCGTTAATCCTGATGTCCAAGTGGAAGTAGTCCATGATTATATCACCCCGGAAAATGTGGATTCGCTGGTGCAATCGGCAGATATGGCTCTCGATTGCGCTCACAATTTTACGGAGCGCAATTTGCTCAATGAAGCTTGCGTGCGCTGGCGCAAACCGATGGTAGAAGCGGCTATGGACGGAATGGAGGCTTATCTGACAACGATTATTCCTGGTGTGACTCCTTGTTTGTCTTGTCTGTTTCCGGAAAAACCTGATTGGGATCGCCGTGGTTTTTCTGTTTTGGGTGCTGTTTCTGGGACATTGGCTTGTCTCACAGCGCTGGAAGCTGTCAAGTTGATCACTGGGTTTAGTCAGCCTTTGTTGTCGCAATTGCTGACCATCGATTTTACCAGGATGGAATTTGCCAAGCGCCGTTCTCACCGCGATCGCTCTTGTCCGGTGTGTGGTAACAACGCACCTTGGCGATATCTGCAATCCCAAGATATGGAAACTACCAGTATGGGGACTAGGGACTAGGGACTGGGGACTGGGGACAGGGGAC
>CASBQA010000277.1 GCA_949127635.1 Nostocales cyanobacterium PMM_0069
CCCCAGTCCCCAGTCCCCAGCTTCATAATTTGATTTAATTGTTTACATTTTTCTCAGTTGATATTGCAGTTTGTAAAAGTTATTTGTATCCCAAACGACTATTCCTTTAGACTGATTAACAATTGGAAAAAGTTGGGACATCCAAACATGCATTCAGTCAACTTAATTTGTCACGAATTTGTTGTTGCTGTTTCTTTTGTGGCTTGTATTGCTGGTTTGTTGCTTCTGTGGGATCGTAAGCAACAAAAAAATGAATGGGAAGAAACAGAACGAATTCTGTTAAGAATGAGCTTTACTTACTGGTTAGTTTACTGCGTTGCTTTTGGTATAGAGAAAGTAATTTTACCGGAATGGTCAGCAGTAGTGATGTCGTTAAGAATGACAACAGCATTGTCATATTTATTAACATTTTCTTGCATTCTCAGTCTGCCGCTACACAAATTTGCAGTGCATAAGGTTGAAGAATAGTTATTTGTTATTTGTGACTAGAGACAAATTAGTGAAAAGATGTAGAGACGTAGCAATGCTACGTCTTGTAGGGGTTTTGGGTAATGCGTAATTAATTTCCACATCGGTTGTCTATTATTTTCTCATGGCGATCGCGATCGCTTCTTCGAGTTTATCCTGATCCAAAATGGTCAGGATAAACACCTCTTGCACCGTTTTACCTTGACGTGCAATTACCTTAAAACCTCCGCGAATCGGTACAGACACGCGTAATTGCATTTTTGGGCAGTGACCTCTCACCCGTCCAATCACTCCCGGTGTGACAGTTTGCAGTCCCTCGTGCTGGCAGAGACGTTCTAAAATGGGGATAAGACCGGGAATGTGGGTTGAGTGATTCCAAACTAATCTGGCATCGTTAGGTTTGCCCATTGTGATTATGCCGCTTCTAAAGGAGCCATTGTTAAGCCAGCCCGACGCAACTGTTGATGATACAGTTCCGCTGGTTCTTGTGGACCAACCCAAACGATCGCTTGACCTTCGTAATGTACCTGGTTAGTCAAATCCCAAGCGCGATCGGGTGTCATACCTGGAATATACTTTACCAAACATTCAGCCACATGCTGAAATGTATTAAAATCATCATTTAAAACAATAACTTTAAAGTTTGGATAAAGCTTTTGAGTAGCTTGACTAGACCGTTCAGGAGCTACAGTTGGTGCTGTCGCCATCCCGTAAACAGCTGCTGAAAGTCTGGGAACCATAGAACAGTATTTTACAAATCTACACTACAAATTACTAGTTTAGTTCATAGATGGTGGATAGTGGGTAGTGGGTAATGGATAGTGGGTAGTGGGAGTAAGTGGTAGGTAGGAGTAATTTTTGACAACCAACAACCATCAACCAACTTTTTTGATCAGCTACTCCCAAAGGATGATTTACTTTTTGAAGTCTTGACTACAATGTAGTATATAGTAGTATAAAAATTCAGTGGCTCAAGTGCAACGTCAAATAGTTCAAAGTTAAAAGTTAAAACACAAATCATCACTTTTGTACAGACATTCGGTGCGGAACGTCTGTAGTCATCAAATAGAGTGCATCATGGCAAAATTTAGAGACATTCTCAAATATTACGATCGCTATCGAGTAGCGGTTATATTTAGTATTGCCGCAGCGAGCATCTTTGAAATTATCGATTTGGTTGTACCATATGCCACAGGACAGATTTTAAATGTAGTTTCGGGACAACCGCTAGATAATGCAATAGAGAATGCGATCGCTGCAATTGCTAACCTGACAAATTTACCACAAAATCGGTTATCATCTTTGGCAGTACTAATGACTGTAATCTTCTTAGTTACTGTTGTCAGAGCGCCGATTCAAATCTGGTCAACTTGGTGGTTTCATTGGGATATTGCTTTGCGTACCAAACGAGATCACTTAAAAAAAACGGTAGCGAAAATACTCACGTTGCCGCTAGAATTTTACGACGAAAACAATCCTGGACGCATTGCAGGTAAAATATCTAGAGGTTTAGAAAATCACACTTGGACTTATCCGGAAGTTGCCGGACAATTGATTCCTAAACTGTTTAGAGTATTGGGAATTTTTGTAGTCATCTTGTTGATAGAATGGCGTATTGCTATACTATTTTTGATTTCGTTTGTGGCAATCATCAGCTTCAATATGAAAAATTTAAAGAAGCTGATGAAACAAGAAAAACGGCTAGATAAATACATGGAAAATACCCAAAGCCGCAATTCAGAAATTATCACTAACATCAAAACAGTTAAAGCATTTGCCACAGAACGGCTAGAATTCAAACGCCAAAAACAACGACTTAACCGCGAGTTTAAAGTAGCCGATTACCGCATCCATGTTGGTTATATCAAGTTAGGTACTTTTAGAACAGCATTCGTTCAGTTTTGCGTGTTTGGAATACTAGGTTTAACTTTAGCAGCGACGGTAAAAGGTGAAATTTCCTTAGGACACTTTGTCACGACTTTAACAGTTTCTAGCATGGCTTATGCCGAGTTGGAACCTATCAGCAGCCTTGCAGAAGTTTTTACCCGTCGTTATGCTTCAATGTTGGGGTATCACGAATTAATGCAGCAGCCGATTGGGGTTGATGCAGCTAGTTTGGTAGAGAATGAATCAGCTTATAGTTTTACGGGGAAAATAGAGTTTTCTCATCTAACTTTTGGGTATGATGCTAACCGTCCGGTTCTGGAAGACATCAACTTGTTAATAGAACCATATCAGACAGTAGCGCTAGTTGGGCGATCAGGTTCGGGGAAATCTACTTTAGTGAAATTGCTGTTTCGCTATTTTGAACCGAATCAGGGAAGGATATTAATTGATGGGGAAGATATTGTCACCTTAGATGTTGGTAATTATCGCCGACGTTTAGCGATCGTTCACCAAGAAGTAGACGTTTTTAACGGTACTTTGTTGGATAATTTAAGATATGGCAATCAAGAAGCGAGTTTTCAGCAAGTTGAAGAAGCCTGTAGAATTGCCAAATTAGACGACGTAATTCGCTCTTTACCCGAAGGTTATTACACAGTTGTCGGTGAACGTGGCGTCAGATTATCTGGAGGACAAAGACAGCGTTTAGGAATTGCCAGAGCGTTATTAGTTGAACCAGATGTACTAGTTTTTGACGAAGCGACATCTAGCTTAGATTACGAGTCTGAGAGATTGATTCAATTAGCCATGCGATCGATTCAAGGAACTCGTACTACAATAATTATTGCTCACCGTTTGAGTACAGTCCGCGAAGCAGATAAGATTGTGGTTCTCGATCAAGGTAGGATTGTTGAAGTGGGTAGTCACGATCAATTGTTGCGTCATGAAGGAATTTACCACCGCTTACACTCTCTGCAAGAGACTGGAGAATTGTTGAGTTAAGCTTTTAGGTAATTTTTCCCCTCAATAACATCAGAATTTTTTCCGTATGATACCCTCAAAAGGATGATTGTACGGAAATTTTTAGTTTATATTGCCCTCATGCGATCGCATGAGTCACGTGTTTTCTCATGAATCATTGCGGATTGCTATAGTACTTCTATAGTTTGTTCAAACAAAACTTCTGTAAGAGGTTCTCGTGGATACAATAAACCAGATTTTGTCTGGACATATCTTTTGCACAAAGACACTACTTTATTCTTATCTCCAAGTTTTAGTTGCTGTCGCTCAATTTTTGTAAACGTGCTAAATATATTGTTAGAGTAGCCTGAAGTAGATAGAAATAATCCACCTTTTCTTTTTTCACTAACAATGACATTTAAAAAATGACGTACATGCGAATGATTTACACGTTTTCCAGAACGCCAGTGCTTTATTTCGATTATGTAAGTGTATTGTAATTCGTCAACTACACATTCTACAACAATGTCTTTACCACCGTCTTTACTCCCTGGAGTTAACTCTACTGCAAAACCTAATTCTTTAAAAACCTCTGCTAACACTTTTTCTAAATCGCGCCATTCTAAATTGTCTAAATAACGCGAATCCTCTGCAATTAATTGAGCAAATTTTCGACTTACATCTTCACAAATAAGAGTAATTTTTTCTGCTTGATAAATAGGTAAAGGTTTTCCTTGCTGAATAGCCGCTAGTTCTCTATCTAATTCTCCATTTTTAACTTTGCTTAAAAGCACCTTCATAGTGGGATATACACGCTCAACTTCAGCTAATACCCTATTATCTGTTTCTAAAGGTGGAAAATTAAGCAATGCATATTCATCATCTTCCAGATTATAAAAAACTTCGTATGTTCCTTGATATCTCATTGTTAAATTAATATTGAAAGGATTAAATAGCTTTCATATATCACTCACAATTTTGCTAGCAAAATAAAAGCTATAGCAGTCCGATCTATATTCTGCCATAGCCTCTGCTGCTAGCAAAGCAAGTGCATCTTGAGAACGTTCAAATTTTCTATCCCAAAGTTCTTCATCTTCAAGTTATTCAAGAATAAGTGCAGCGATTCCTTCGGAAAGCTTCGCTAACGCATCCTGTTCACTTGCGGGTAGCGTTTTCAATTTTGCGATCGCTTGTTCAAGTAGCTGAGTCATTGCTGTCGTATCGTCGCAAAAGAGATACTACAGATTATCTCTTATTCAACAGCGTTGCTTAACCCAACAGCTTCTCAACCGATACCTGAATTTCTAAAAATGCTAACGGTGTAATTGTTCCCTGCATAAGAATTTGTTCTGTAGCATACTTACCGTTTTTGGGTTCTCGAAACACAATTATTTGCTTTGCAGATAAATCCAAAACCCAATATTCTGGAATTTCAGCAGCAGCGTAAATAGAAGCTTTCAATTCTAAATCTTTCTTCAAGCTTGTTTTGGCAACCTCTACCACCCAAAATATATCTTCAGGTGCAGGATGGCGATTGTTGTAAGCTGACTCTGGTAGTCGTGCGATCGCAATATCTGGTTCAGGTTCAGAGTTAGATAAAGTAATCGGTCCATTAAAACGAACATCAGCTTTACCTAAGAGTAACTCTTCTAGGTATTTCACGCCTCGTTTTGCCGTACTGTAATGAATCGGGGTTTCTGGACTCATTTCAACAATTTCCCCAAAGAGCAATTCTACACGGCGATCGCTTAGAATTCCCGCTTGAACCATGCGATGATAGTCATCCACAGACCATTTAGCTAGCGTCTTCATTGCCGAATCGCTCACATTACAAGAGTAAACCTAGCTTTATTCTACGTTCTGTTGCGGCGATGCCTGACAATTAATGCCTTCCCAAAAATTCTTTGCAAAAACTATTGGCATTTCTAAAAGCTTATGCTAATATTATGAATCGTGAGCCAAATGGGTCGATGTCCGAGTGGTTAATGGAGACGGACTGTAAATCCGTTGCGAAAGCTACGCTGGTTCAAATCCAGCTCGGCCCATCTCACTACAAATTATAAGTGTTGATTTTAAATTGAATTATGCGTTAGCATAGTTGAGAAATCAACACTTACAATATTTAAAGCGTTTTGCCCGTGTGGCTCAGTGGTAGAGCACATCCTTGGTAAGGATGAGGTCACGAGTTCAATCCTCGTCACGGGCTTTTGAATATTATAGATTGTAAAGCGGCGAAAACCTTGATTTATATGGCATTGCCACTCGTAAATATTTTACAGAGTGTTTTAAAGGCAATAGTAATAGGTTTTTCCAGGGTAGTTTTGTCTATCTTGATTGCTTTTTGTCTATCATTTGTCTATCATTTAATTGAATATATTATTTTGATAGACAAATGGTAGACAAGGTACAACTGAGATGTAGTGGCTAAATGGTGCGATAACTCTGTTGAAATGATTGAACAAAAGTATCTTGATAACAAGGCACTTGAGCAGATGAAACCTCTTTAAAAAAGATATCGCTTAACTATTCTTCTATTTTACCATAAGCCTTTTTCACCCAATATCCTCTAGGGGGTTTCTCTATCCCATAAGTCTTACACCATTTTTCTACAGCTTTATCGGAAACACCAAAATCTTTGCATATTTGCGCTGTTGGCTTTTCCCACACTAGTTTTTCTAGCTCTTCTTTAGAAGGTCTTTCTACTTTTCTAGTGTGAATTCTGGAGTCTGGGTTAACCTTTCTGGTTGTTAAGTCTACACCAAATTCTTTATAAGTTCGCTTCAGCGCTTCAAGGGTAAAGTCTGTAAAATCCTCCCACCAGTAAAACGCTGTAGGTGAATTAGGTATTTGGGTATTGATGCAGCAACCACCAAAGTTAATTGATGGATAAACAACTTTATCTATATCAGGTAGATAAACAGCATAAAAGTCAAAGTCTTTTGTATTATACTTTCTGCGGTGGATGCCGTTTTTATCCACCCAAATAGTCTTATTTACTACTCTATTGTCTCCAGAATATTTAGCTTGGATTCTGTAAAATTTGTCATCTTTGTACGCAACAAAATCAAAAGGTAAATGTTCGCAAACGACTGGTGTAAGAATCAAGTACCCTTTCATAGTTAGGTCTGCGATCGCTCTTGTCGCAGCAATATCGCCTTTATTTTTAGTATGATGCAGCAAAATGAACTCTTAATTGCGTTTAATCATCATACCACATGACACTGCTTGAGAGTTCGTATTTAGTTAAAACGGGTGTGGCAGGAATCGAACCTGCGACTGACTGCTTAGAAGGCAGTTACTCTATCCCCTGAGTTACACACCCAAATTAAATTACTGGCTCCCACAAGAGTCAGTCTTTTATTATTATATATGTGCTTAAGGGCAAAATGCAATCTATTATAGATTATGCATTTTCACTTCGAGTAGCTTGAAGAAGTTGCGTTCTTAGCAATTTAGACGAAAAACATTCACAAATCGAGTATTGCTTGCTTGTATATTGTGTTGTGAATGAGTTGGTGAAATGGATGTGCTCAAACTAAAAGCCCAGAAAAAAGCACTATGAGCCAATATAGCTCCCGGTGCGATTATAGATACCATATCAAGAATGCCCCTGTCAAAAGTTAATTTCGGTGTGCCATGTTTATTCTCAAACGGCAGGATGTTGAAATATCGTCGATTCAGCACCCAAAACAGGATCAGCAAGTACCGATCCTCCATTATCAGGGGCTAACGTTTCGTTTGATTAGCGTATTCAAGGCTAATCAAGAGGAAGAAGCTAGAGCCTTATGGAGGGAATTAACTGATAACCGAGGTAAAGCCTGTGTCTTACTAGAGGAACCGGAGCGCTACAGCGTTTGGGGTAAAATCCGTTTAGAGCAACTAGACGGTGACACGGGTAGTCATAGCAAGACAGGAATTTTAATCCAAGGGAGTCTATTGCTACTGCAAGCGGTTTATATTGACATTGAAGAGTTTTTAGGGACTCGACAAGCGTCATTATTTGAGAAAGATATTGGTGAGTTATTGCAACAAAACCAATTTCCTCAGGTATCCTCATCAGAGACAGCTCATAACTTGCTGACAAACAACCCATTGGAGTTAGCCAAACTTCCCGCTTGGCAAGAAAATCATGTAATTCTGCTTTTGCAAGAACTGCATCGATTGGGGAAAGGATATTTTGGCAATGCCAACTTTGCCAAACTGATGGCAGGTAGATTAGAAGATATGCCATCGGCAGAGCGATCGCACTTTATTAGTTGGCTAAATCAATCTCCACTGAGTAAACTATGGCAATAACCAACATATCATCGGCAGTTCTTTTGGTGAAAAAATTTTTTACTAGGCTCCGAAGTTAAATGAACCTGTTAAGTTTCACATCCTTTTTGCCAAAATACTCCTGTGAATGTATTTATACAGTTAAGCCATATGAGAGAATCTTACAAGAATTCATATCCTCCTAAATCACTGTTGACCACTCAAAACATCGTTTTAGCTAGTATTGCCTGGGGTATGCTGGCACTATTGTACTTTTTGTTGTTTAGTGCCAAAATTCCCGGAGCAGATGGCACACAAAGTCGTGCGGCATGGTACGTAATTGGGA
Organism: Nostocales cyanobacterium PMM_0069; assembly: GCA_949127635.1. Classification (GTDB taxonomy): domain Bacteria; phylum Cyanobacteriota; class Cyanobacteriia; order Cyanobacteriales; family Nostocaceae; genus Hassallia. Next base: position 7,913 of record CASBQA010000277.1, read on the forward strand.
CAAATATTTTTGAAGCATTGGCTTATTTAAGTGCCGGGATATTATGCTTAAGGAATTGGCGCAGTCCGCAAATTGTCAGCGATCGCAATGTTTGGCTGGCAATTGGCATCGGGATGCTTTCTTATTTTCTTGGCGGAATATTTTTCGGCTATACGGAAATAGTATTAAAGGAAGAGCCAATCGTTTCCCTCGGTGATGTATTTTTTGTGCTAACTTATTTGTTCCTTGGTGTAGGCATGATTTTAGCAGTTGCATCTTCGCGACTCAATCTGGAAAAATGGCAGTGGATGATTGTGTCTGCAATTGGAGCTTTTGGCAGCGCTTTGGCATGGCTGATTTCTCATCAACCACCAGGAGCAGATAAAATCAGTGAACAAGTGTCATCACGGGTAGAAAATATCGCTCTGATTTTAAGTACTATCTACATTGTCAGCGACGTGTTATTGTTAATTATCGCCACCATGCTACTGCTTGCTTTTTGGGGCGGACGAGTTTCTTTGTCTTGGCGAATGATTGCCGCCGCCGCATTTTCGCTCTACATAGCAGATATGTGGTTTCAATATGCCACTAATTGGATTCCCAATTATCAAAGTGGAGAGATACTAGAGGTATTTTGGGTAATCAGTGGAGTGTTATTTGGCATGGGCGCCGCCTTGGAATATGACGCATCATTAAGCCGATCGCGGCGTGTGGGCGGACGAAAACGAGCTTAACAAAAAATTTGGTGTCTACCGTGAGAAAACTAACAGATTCTGATAAACAAGAAATTCTTAAATTATATCGAGAGACTGCCGAAACAACTTCAACTTTGGCAGAACGCTATGAAGTTAGTAATTCGACAATTAGTCGCTTGCTCAAAAGTACCTTACCAGAAGACGAGTATGAATACCTCGTTTCTTTAAAGCGTGCTGCCCGAACTCCCGAAGGCAGAGCGCAGGTAAATTATGACCAACTACAAACCAGGGTCATACCACAAAAAGAGAAAGAAGTCAAACAAGTCGAGGTGAAAGCAGATCCCAAGGAAGAAAGCTTTCCACCGGAATTGCCGAAAACTTCTTTGCCAAGTCCGCGCAAGACAACTCCAAAAGTGAAAGTTGTTGAGCCTCCACAGCCAGTAGTAGAAAATTTTCCTTACCAAGAAGATGAAACCGAGGAGGAAGAAGCCGCTAACAGACGGGTGCGACGGCGTTCGTCAGCACCGATACCAAGACAACCAGTCGGGGAGCAATTAGAACTTTTAGAACAAAAGCCGACTGTAATAGCTAGTATTCCTAGCCCAATGTTAGAGGGTGAACGTCCAGACCCGAACGTAATAGCGCAAATGCTGGGCGAAGACTTGTTAGACGAGTCAGAGGATTTGGACGATTTAGACGACGATTTAGATGATGATGATTTCGATGAGGAAGATGACGACTTTGAGGAGCCAAGACCTCTAGTCACAAGACGAGCTTTAGGTGATGCAGCGGTGCAAGTTTTGCCGTTGTCGTCAGCTCATTTGCCCAAAACTTGCTATTTAGTAATCGATCGCTCCTCAGAATTAATCACTCGACCGCTGAAGGATTTTGGCGATTTGGGGCAAATTCCCACCATCGAAACTCAGCAAAGAACTTTGCCGATATTTGATAACCACCGAGTAGCAAAGCGCTTCTCTACCAAGCGCGATCGCGTGATTAAAGTTCCAGATAGTAAAATGCTTCATAAAGCGCGAACTCATCTGCAAGCTAAGGGGATCACGCGACTGTTAATTGATGGTCAAGTATATTCTTTGTCTCCAGTTTAATCATTGTTAGCCAGGAGCCAGAATAAATAATATTTCTCGCTCCTAACTTGTCGAATTTTACTTAAATTACGAGCCACCTCACCCCCTACCCCTCTCCTTAATAAGGAGAGGGGAGATAAAGCACAGCTTTGTCGGGGTGAGGTCTTGTATTTTATTTAATCCGCATTCCTAAGTGTAAACAACTGCTGCTAAACGCTCTGCTAAATCAATAATGTCCTGTTTTCGGGCAATTTGCTCTACCCATTCTGAGGGAATATTTTCCACCCCATAGTAAATTCCTGCCAACCCACCAGTAACAGCGGCAGTAGTATCAGTATCTCCACCTAAATTTACCGCTTTGAGTACTGCCTCAGCGTAGTTAGAACTATTTAATAAACACCAAAGCGACGCTTCTAAAGTATCAAGAACATAACCGCTAGAACGAATTTCTTCGAGTGGTAACTTGTCAATTTCGCTGCTGAAAACTCTGGAAAAATGCGGTATTTCCAAAGCGTATTCAGATGTAGAGTAAATTTGCAGAATGTTTTCTAAACCTTGTAAATAAGCTGCTTGCGGATCAAGTCCTTCTAGGAGGCAAACTGCAATACTGATATATATACCGCAGGCGATTTGCGATCGCATATGAGCATGGGTAATACAAGAAACTTGGTGTACCCGCAAAATCAATTCTGCAAAGGTTAAGCTTTTGTGATAATAAGCCATAGGCAAGATTCTCATTAAAGAACCATTACCGTTACTATTTTCCGTCTTTCCTCCAGCTTCCAAGGGTGGAATTCCTTGTTTCAAATTAGCGATCGCTAAAAATGTGGTATTACCAATATCAAATACTTCACCGTGAGCAGTCCAGTACGATTCATGATACCAGCGCCAGAATGAATTGGCGATCGCATCCAAGGAAAAACCGTTACAAAGACATTCTGCCAAGCAAAACGTCAGGGAACTGTCATCAGACCATGTACCTGGTGGTACATCCCAAGTACCGTAACCCTGCATCGATGTGACTGGCGATTTAATTCGTTCAGCACGGCTAGTGAACTCTACTGGGACACCTATTGCATCACCGATACACAAACCCATCAAACCAGACAACGTTTTTGTAGTAGTTAGCATGATATTACTTGCTGGGATAATTTTCAACAATCAACTTCATATCCGCACTTGATATAGGAATCATATTTTATTTCTGAAAAGAACTACGAGATAATACGTAACTTGAGTAATCTTGTGGTCATGGGTTGAAATCATCGCGGGGTAGGCTGCGATCTCGGCTAAAGTCGAGTTCTTCGGCGATTCCAACCAAGGGGGATTGACGGAAAAACTCTACGAGTGTGGTGGTTTGTTCTGGGTAGGTGTTGTGTGTAGTCAGGCTTTGTGCCAAGAGTTGGATAATATACAGTTTATCGTTGGGCGAAAGCTGAAGGAGTTGTTTTTCGAGTTCTGGGATAACCATGATGGGGTTTAAGTGGAGGATAAATTTATTTTACTTTCAGCTTGGAGTGCCTAATTATTTCTAAATTTATAAATTACACCGTTAATAAAGGCTGTTTTTTTGACTTAAGTAGACAAACTTTTATTTCTCAAGTTTGTACCAGTTAAAAAACTGTCTATTTATGTTAAAAAATGCCGGATGTAAAGATAAATCTCCGTAATGATAACAGCTTATTACTATTTGTGGCTAATTAAGGGCTTGCTGACGTGCATTAATAGTGACAATTTATTCAGAAAATATCGAAATTTTCTGGAACTTTTTTCATTGATTCTCGACCTAGAGTTTAAATGCAACACCTACAAATTCGGTGACATTATGAAGCGCTTTATCAAGTCTTTTGTGACAATTTCTGCATTGTCTTCTTTAGTAATTGCTCCTATTTTTCTCTCTGCCGGTCAAGCTTCTGCTGAAACCAAAAATGGTACTGACGCCAGCTATGTTGGTGCTGGTGTGGCAGTTGGCACTACCAACGGTGGACAAACAGGTGATGCGGCAACACTTGGTGGTAATCTTACAGGTCGTCTGAAATTAGGAGATACTCCATTTTCCGCACGCGCTCATGTTCTCTGGAGCGACCAAACAACTGCTATTATCCCCCAAGTTTCCGCAGATGTGGGTATTGCTAAAAACACCAACGCTTATTTAGGTCTTGGTTACTCTTTCGTGGAAGCAAACGGCAAACCAACTCCCCTCGGCAACAAAGATGGCGTAGCTGTAACCGCTGGGGTAGAATCTGAAGTTACTAAAAATTTCTTGCTCTACAGTAATGCTACTTTAGGAATTGATGCCTACAAAAATAGCCCTGCTTCTGCTCTGAGCATCCAAAGTGGTATCGGCGTTCGCTTCAAGTAAAATTTAATCTACCATCAGCCTCCTCACACAAGACTCCTATAACTTTTAGCTAGAGCAGAAGAAGCCCCACGTCTCAAGAAAGTACTCAGGGGAGCGTGGGATGAATTCTGGGCAATGAGGAATTGACCAACGGGAAATAGTGAACGCAGTTCACTGGGCAATGTTGGTCGATGACGAATTGCCTATCTCTGAAGTTGGTAATGAATCAATGAGTTCTTCAATCACCTGGGTCATAGTCTTGTCAGTGCGAACTGCATACAATCGTACTTTATTGAGCCTACGCTCACTAATCCGTATCTTTAACTCTTTGTTCTTCATTTGTTCCCCCATTGTTCCCTCATTTATGCTAACATAATGAGACGAGGAGGAAGTAAACAAATGAGGACAGCGTACCAATACAAACTACGACCAACAACAAAACAAGCCATTGAGATAGACAGATGGCTGTCTATGTTATGCGCTCAGTATAATTTTCTGTTGGCTGATAGATTTGATTGGTACGAGCGTAATCGTTCACCAATTAATGCCTGTGCTCTTGTCTGCCATATACCAGAATTACGGGATAACCCAGACTATTATTCACAAAAGAAAACGCTACCACAGCTTAAAAAAACTCATCCTTGGTACGGCGAAATTTACTCCCAGGTATTACAGGACATAGTTAAAAGAGTTAAGGTAACTTTTGACAGATTTTTAAAAGGTGATAGCAATGGCTTCCGTTGTGGACGACCTCGCTTTAAACCTCGTGAACGTTATCGCACATTTACATATCCACAGATGAAGGATGGGTGTTTGCAAGGTAATTTAATAACTTTACCGATGTTTGGCATAGTTAAAGTTATTTTGCATCGTCCTATTCCAGATGGCTTTAAAATTAAAACCGCATCAGTAACAAAAAAAGCTGATGGTTATTATTTAACTTTAAGCCTTGAAGATACAACAGTTCCATCTGTTAAACCTGATTTTAATCCAGATTCAATCACGGGTATCGACCTCGGCTTAAAAGATTTTTTGACAACTTCCGAGGGTGATACTGTCTCAATCCCTCAACACTATCGCAAGTCTCAATCATCGTTACGCATTATTCAAAAGCGTGTTTCGCGTCGTAAAAAAGGAAGTAATCGGCGTAAAAAAGCTCAGACGCAAGTCGCCAAACAGCATAAAAAAGTAGCTGATAAACGCAAAGACTTTCACTTTAAAACTGCTAACAGCCTACTGAAAAAATATGATGTTGTAGTTCACGAAGATTTAAACGTCAAAGGTCTTTCTCGGTCGATGCTAGCTAAATCTGTGCATGATGCCGGATGGTCAAGCTTCCTGTCAATTCTAACAACCAAAGCCGAAAATGCTGGGTTATTGGTAATTGCAGTGAATCCGTCAGGTACGTCACAAGATTGTTCTAGTTGTGGGGTAAAAGTTCCTAAAAAGTTGCATGAACGCTGGCATGACTGCCCTAATTGTAAATGCAGTCTTGACCGCGATCATAACGCAGCAATTAACGTGAAGAATAGAGCCGAGGGTCATCCGGTTCTTAAAGCTCAACGCCTCCTAAGCAATAGCCGGATTGGTTGAGAAGCCTACACTGTACTGTACTCAGTCAGTGTAGGAGTATGTCACCGCTCTCGTTTGGTTTAAATCATAGCTTCAAATAATTTTGAGAAGCGACTCATAACCATATAAAATATTGCTGGGTTTGTTAAGTGTTGCATCACTGATAAACCCAGCTTTTGCCATGTTAAAATGTAAAAAATTCCTCTTTATTCCGACCGGATTACCGGGGATCAATTAGCCGGATAAGTGCTAAGAACTAGCACAGGACGGCGTTGAATAATGCCTTATTAAGAACACTATACAACTCTAATGGTTAAATCTGCTCCTGCCCCAACCGCCAAACGTAAGCCTTCCAAAGTCGAAGGTCTGAAAGAACATAGTAATTTTTTACGTGAACCTGTCGCCACCGAACTACTTCAGGATACAACTCATTTTAGCGAAGATGCGGTACAAATTCTCAAGTTTCACGGTTCTTACCAGCAAGATAACCGCGATAATCGCGTCAAGGGACAGGAAAAAGATTACCAGTTTATGCTGCGAACCACCAGTCCCGGTGGGTTTATTCCGCCACAATTGTATCTGACTATAGACAAGCTCGCGGATGATTATGGGAATCATACAATGCGAGTAACTACCCGTCAAGGGTTTCAGTTACACGGGATTTTGAAGAAAAATCTCAAAGCAGCGATCGCTGGTATGGTGAAAAATATGGGTTCGACTTTATCCGCTTGCGGTGATGTCAATCGTAACGTTATGGCTTGCCCAGCACCATTCAAAAATCGCCCAGAATATCAGTATGCTTGGGAATATGCCAAAAATATCTCTGATTTGCTCAAACCCCAAACCGGCGCATATTACGATATTTGGCTAGATGGAGAAAAAATAATTAGTGCCGAAGAAAAGCCAGAAGTCAAGGCAGCACGGCAAAATAATAGTAAGTCGATTGTTGAAGATAGCTTAGAACCAATTTACGGGAATCTCTACATGCCACGCAAATTCAAAGTTTGCGTGACGGTTCCGGGAGACAATTCTATAGATTTGTATACCCAAGACCTGACTTTGGTGGTAATTACTGATAAAAAAGGGGAATTAGAAGGATTTAACGTCTTTGCCGGTGGTGGTTTAGGAAGAACGCACAACAAAGAAGAAACCTTCGCACGCATGGCTGATCCGATTTGCTATGTAACGAAAGATGACGTTTACGAGATAGTTAAAGCGGTTGTTGCGACTCAAAGAGATTATGGCGATCGCACTGACCGACGTCACGCTAGACTAAAATATCTCATCCACGATTGGGGGGTTGAGAAATTCAAGTCAATGGTTGCAGAATACTTTGGCAAATCACTCACACCTTTTAAAGAACTGCCAGAGTGGAAATATCAAGACTTCCTCGGATGGCACGAACAAGGCGATGGTAAGCTGTTTTTAGGCATTTCCATCGAAAATGGTCGCATCAAAGATGAAGGTTCGTTGCAACTCAAAACCGGACTGCGGGAAGTTGTTGAGCAATTAAACTTGCCCATTCGTTTGACACCGCATCATAATGCAATTCTCTTTGATATTGAACCTGAGAATAAACAAGTTATTGAAGAGATTCTACAGCGTCACGGTGTCGTCACAAACCCTGATAAAATAGATTCTTTAGTGCGCTACGCGATGGCTTGTCCCGCGATGCCGACTTGCGGCTTGGCAATCACCGAATCAGAACGAGCAATACCAGGTATTTTAGAAAGAATTCGCTCGTCATTAGATAAAGTTGGTTTACAAAACGAGCATTTTGTGGTAAGGATGACTGGTTGCCCGAACGGTTGCGCTCGTCCTTACATGGCAGAATTGGCTTTTGTCGGTAGCGCTCCAGAAAGTTACCAAGTATGGCTGGGTGGTTCGCCAGATCAAACTAGATTGGCGTTACCTTATATGGAAAGGCTGCACCATAATGACATAGAAACGCAGCTAGAGCCGATTTTTGTGTTCTTTAAGCGATCGCGGAAATCTGGGGAAAGCTTTGGTGATTTTTGCGATCGCCTTGGTTTTGATGCGATTCGAGAATTTGCTGCTAATTACGAATCTGAAGTTGTTGGGGAGCCAGAAATTACAGACGATAGCGATGGTTTGGTGGAAGCAATGGCAGATTCTACTGTCGTAGAAGAAAGTGGAGGAAAAGAAGTAGCGATCGCTAATACTACCATTGCCAGCAGTAAAAGTCGCCATCGAGTCAGCATTCAAGATGATATTTACGTCAAGTTGAAAGAAGCTGCTAGCAGTCAAGGTAAACCGATGAGTGAGTTGGTGAACAAAGCGCTAGAAGCTTACTTCGAGAATCTGTCGTAAGCCAGGATTTAACGCTTTATTTTCCCCTCTTTGTTTGCAGAGAGGGGGCTATTTACTTTTATGTTTTTAAACGCAAAGGGACGCTGAGGGAAGCGCAGAGTAACGCAGAGTCTTTGTTAGAAATGATGAAAGTTGCTGTAAATAATTTTTTCTCACGCAAAGACGCAGAGTCGCAAAGAAGAAAAGAAAGAATTAGATGGGAACTAATTTTCATCGTCTCTTTTAATTTTACCCTCAACAAATTTAAGTAAAACTGGTTTTCTTTCCAGCTCACCATTTTTGTTGAACCTTATTACACCTCCTGAAGTTTCATCAGGTGAAAGCTCAACTAACGGAATATTTTCCAGAACAGTTTTTCTTGAAGGATTTTTTGAGGCTGACAAAGCTTTGATAAAAGCCCGAGTTGCATCATAGGTAGTAGCATTTTGCCAAGTAATCACTTTTTGCTGCCATCTTTCGCTAGCTTGTGTTACAAATTTTTTACTATTTGCTTCTTCGGCAAACCAGGGAGCTGTTAATCTTAAGCCTTCAAAAGCACCTTTACCTCTGTTCAAAGTATCAAGACCATACAAACTACTTCCAGTTAATAATTGCAGCTTTTTTCGATAGTTTTCTTTATATTTTTGTATATTTTGAGCAATGTTAATCGCGATAGGAACTTGCTCTGTATTTGGGAAAAATACAACTGCATCAGGTTTATATTTAATCACACTGAGGAGCAATTTGTCAGATGGATCTTGAAATGTATCTGCCAAATCTATCATTTCTACAACTTTTCTACCTGTGACTCGTCGAAAAAATGTTTCAAAGGACTCTTTTAAACTAACACTATATATATCTTTAGATGTAAAACAAATAACTACTTGCTTAATAGAATTTTTCATAGCATAGTCAACTAATACTTGAGCGTGATATTTATCAGAAGGAACTGTTCTAAAAAAAACTTTATTCTTTTTTTCAATTAATTTTGTGCTGGTGCTGCCAGGAGATATCATTGCCAAACCAACCTTTTCATACTCAGGAATTGCCTTCTCACTAGCTGGACTGGCATAGTGTCCAATAACTCCTAGAACATTTGAGTCTTTACTCAATTCGTGGGCAACTTTTTGAGCTTGATTGGGGTTAATTTCATCATCAGCAATTCTAATATTCAATAAACGACTGTTTATGTTTAATCCACCTTCCTTGTTGAAATTAGCCTGCGCTAGTGCTACCCCTCTCAAAATTTCTTGAGCAATTACCCTTCTTGCATTTACAGGGACAACAACTGCCAGAGTTAAAGGATTACCTCTTTCATGGGCTAGAGCATTGTTGTAGTAAATTTCTGCTTCTGGATCGTTTATATCAATTGTTTTAGCTTTATCAAATAGCTTTACTGCTTGTGAGTAATCTTTTTTATTAAAAGCTTCAATACCGCGTTTTAGATAAACATTTCCATCTCCCAAGAAAAAAGTTCGTTCTCCTTGGCTAAATAATTCTGGATTGGATATGTATGGAGTAAACAAGGATTGAATTTTTTCCTTTAATTGAAAACCACTTATACCAGTGATAATCATCATACTTGCACTTATTACTGTGAGCAAGCGCTGAAAACGTTTATCTTTTTTTATTTGTGATTTTTGGCTAGCATTAATAAATTGATAATCTTCAAGAGTCAGATTTTTGTCAGTACACCATTCCATTGCGGTTCGTAATTTTTGTCCTTGCAATAGCCAAGATTTGTTTTTTTCAGAAGACAGCCATCTTAGTAATTCTTCTTCATAGGGTCTTTTATCTGCTAATAGTTCAGTAACCCATTCAGAATCAAACACAAATTCATAAATGCGGTTATAAATTTTTAATTTTCGGTTATTTTCTACTACCAATCCAGACAAAATTAATTCAGTTTGTTCTGGACTGTCGTC
>CASBQA010000278.1 GCA_949127635.1 Nostocales cyanobacterium PMM_0069
ACTAATAATATATCAAGTCGTTGTTTAACCAATTAACTGGACTCTCCTGGCAATATTAAACCTAAAGCACGATTGAGAATTTCTTCTTGGTTAACTAGCTTTTCCAATTCCTCTGGCTCATAACGACCTTCTTCAACTTCCAGGGAAGCTTGATCAATGGCATTTAAATAAGCTTCTACTAAAGTTTCCCATAGTTCTTCTGGTGTGAGATAATAACCTCCAGCCTTACGCCGCTTATTTTCTCGCTGAATTTCCCTAACTGAATTGCGAATTGACACATCCCAAGAGCGAGTCGTGCGATTTTCAGCTTGTTGTTTAATCAAATGCAACAGGAGAATTACTGCATAGCTACGAATCGTCTTGATGATATCATTTCGGCTCATTTCGGTTAATTCTTCCACAATCATCAAAGCGCCTTGAACATCGCCTTGAACCAGCAAGTCTTTCAGGGTTAATAATTCTTCCATAGCTAGCGCCTCAAATATGGGCAACATTAAACATTAAAACAAAGACACAATTTTGGACAACTTCGATAGCAGTTTCTTTAAGTTTATTCGCTTCCTCTTGAATGTACTATCACTGAATTTTTCAAGTAACAAATCGTTTTTTTGCATTAAAAAAAGTAAACGCACCTTGCCAATGAAGCCAAAGTGCGATCGCTATAATCTTTTCCCATTTGGAGGGGAAACCCTCAAGATAGCACTGGCTCAACTTTTACCTTGTGCCACTAAATATCCTGCTCGCTCAACTCCCGTGTCATATAATCAAAAGGCTCATCCAAAAAAGCAGTATTGGTAACACCAGCCGCCGTCACTTGCTCCTTGATAATATCCTTCATAATCTGGATACCCCGAACCGTCGGACTAATAGGCACACCCAAAGAATTGTAAGTTTCTCGCAGTCCTTGCAGTACCCGCTCATCTAGAACATCCATACTACCAGCAACCAGCGCATAAGTAGCGTAGCGCAAATAGTAATCCATATCCCGCAGACAAGCCGCATAGCGACGAGTCGTGTAAGCATTTCCACCAGGACGAATCAACTCCGGCAGTTCTTCAAACAACCGAGAACCAGCCTGTCTGACAATTGATGCCGCATTAGAATTAATTGCCCCAGCTGCTTGTACTCGTGCTGTACCACTTTCAAAGTAAGACTTGAGGCTGTCGATCGCATTCCGGTCAAAATACCGTCCGGCTACGTCATAATTCTTAATTAAACTTGTTACTGCATCCCGCATTCCTTTTTCTCCCAATCAATCCTATTTATGGTTTGATATTTATCTAGCTGCTTTTATGCGCCTATAAATTTTTGTGCTACGGCAAAAGTCTCAGCACAAACATTAATCCATTGGCTACTTAAAGGATTCTATGTCAAAGTTGACCCTGTGAAATGAACTATGAAGTTTTGTGAAAGTCGTTAAGCAAAAGTAAATATAAACTTTAATCATGAGTTTTTGTAGCTTACGCTACAAAACTACCTAATGTCCTATCTCTAGGATATTTCAGGGATCTCACAATTTGGTTTCACCAAACAGGGTCAGAGTGAATGCATTGAAAATTTCAGTTCTACCCTAGTAAATAGGCACACAAGGAGTAATCATGACAACCCCAAAAGAAGTCTTGAAAATGATTCAGGACAAAAACATTCAGATGATCGATCTGAAATTCATCGATACGCCAGGAACTTGGCAGCACCTCACGCTGTATCATAACCAAATTGATGAGACTGCATTTACTGACGGCGTGCCTTTCGACGGTTCGAGTATTCGGGGATGGAAAGCGATCAACGAATCAGACATGTCAATGGTTCTCGACCCAAACACAGCTTGGATCGATCCATTCATGGCAGAGCCAACCCTGAGTATAATTTGTAGCATCCAAGAACCGCGTACAGGTGAACCTTACAATCGCTGTCCCCGCGTTATTGCCCAAAAAGCAGTAGACTACTTGGTTTCTACAGGTGTTGGTGACACCGCTTTCTTTGGTCCAGAAGCAGAATTTTTCATCTTTGATGATGCCCGATTTGACCAAACCGCCAATTCCGGCTATTATTATGTAGACTCTGTAGAAGGTGCTTGGAACTCCGGTAAAGATGAAGGTCCCAACCTCGCATACAAACCACGCTTCAAACAGGGTTACTTCCCAGTTGCCCCCACGGATAGCTTCCAAGATATCCGCACCGAAATGCTGCTAACAATGGCAAAGTGCGGCGTACCGATTGAAAAGCAACACCACGAAGTTGCTACAGGTGGACAGTGTGAACTCGGCTTCCGCTTCGGTAAGTTAATCGAAGCTGCTGACTGGTTGATGACTTACAAATATGTCATTAAGAACGTTGCTAAGAAATACGGCAAAACTGTTACCTTCATGCCCAAGCCAATCTTCGGCGATAACGGTTCTGGGATGCACTGTCACCAGTCTATCTGGAAAGATGGTAAGCCCCTGTTTGGCGGCGATCAGTACGCCGGTTTGAGTGAAATGGCATTGCACTACATTGGTGGTATTCTCCGTCACGCACCAGCACTGTTAGCAATCACCAACCCCACCACCAACTCTTACAAGCGCTTAGTACCTGGTTATGAAGCACCTGTAAACTTAGCTTATTCCCAAGGTAATCGTTCTGCTTCTGTACGGATTCCTCTTTCTGGTAGCAATCCCAAAGCAAAGCGCTTAGAATTCCGTTGTCCGGATGCAACATCTAACCCTTACTTGGCATTTGCTGCTATGCTTTGTGCTGGTTTAGATGGTATCAAGAACAAAATCCATCCTGGTGAACCTCTAGATAAGAATATCTATGAACTCTCCCCAGAGGAACTGGCTAAGGTTCCTTCTACACCAGGTTCTTTAGAATTGGCTTTGGAAGCACTAGAGAAGGATCATGCCTTCTTGACCGAACCAGGTGTGTTTACCGAAGACTTCATTCAAACTTGGATTTCTTACAAGCTAGATAACGAAGTTAACCCAATGCGTCTGCGTCCTCATCCTTACGAATTTGCTCTTTACTACGATTGTTAATTTCGCTCTCTGTAAGCGTTGAAACGCCCTCAGGCTATAAGCCTGGGGCTATACAAACAAAGCCCACCTGCGTGGGCTAAATTAGGCGCATCTTCATAAAGACAGGACTTACGCACGGACTACGTATTTCCGTCATTGCGACGCAAGAAAGCAATCTCAAAGTCTTGTTTTCTGGTAACGAGTGCGTAAGTCCTAAAAGAAACGGTATGACGTTGCTGAAAATAGCAATCCTCACTTAGCCTAAATCCGTTATTTGAGAACATAACTAAGCCACCTACGGGGTGGCTTTTTTTTGACTAGCAACTTGGTTTATTCTGATTAAATTGAGCGATAAATCGCTCACTACGTTAAGGATGTCCCTAGCTCATTGTGGCATTACTGCGATCGTAAGTCATACGAACGGTAGGATCTATCTTGCCTTGAATCGGGTTCCAGCAATGGGATGCTTTGCCAGCAGGAAGACCTAGTTCTTCACCAACACGTTCCAGCATCGATTGTTGACGATTTTTTACTAACTGATAATGACGCATCATTAAAGCACGCGCTTTTTCTTGGGTAGACATATCAAGTTCCTCTTTATTGTTTTAATGATTTATAGATTCATTTTTCATCTACAAAACTACTATATCAAATAATTCTGTAACCAAAGTTACAGAATCGTATTTGTTGCAAAACTTAATATTTATCCGGCAATGAGTGGTGTCGGGATACCTTTGCGACATATCCAATCCATCAGAGGTTTTGGAGTGTTATTTAGGGATGACTGACCAGCATAAGGAGAATGCGATCGCAGCACTCAAATCTGCCCCGGTTAAAATAGAGTGTTGGAAAAAAGAAGCCCTGACGACTCGAAGTCGCGGCTACACAAACAAAGTCCGCCTACGCGGACTAACCTAGAAAATAGGGTTTCAAAATTTCTTCTGGCAAGAGTAATAAAAGTGCGATCGCCCAACCTTCCTTGATCAATAAAGGTAGGGCGATCGCTACAAATTATAATGCTCTACTAAGCTAGTACTAAGCTACTATCAAAATACTGGTTTACAAAACTCAATAAAAACTATGACTGTTGCTTACCCACGTAAATTTCAGAATGCTTTGGGTGCGAGAGATATTTTAAAACGGGTAGTGGGCGATCGCGAAATTCATTTAAGTACCCTTAACCGCTACCGTTACAGCGAACAACGCAGCTGCAAAGACCTGACTGAGGTAATTGAAGCACTCAATGGCAAGCCACCAGAACTCGTGCGCGATTTGTCACATCATATCTCAGATGAAGCTCGTCACGCTATGTGGCTAACTGATTTGTTGATCGATTTGGGAGCCGATATCGGAACTCCCCCTGGTTCATCCTACATTGATGAATTTGAAAGGCTCTTAGACAGCGACCAAAAAGATCCAGCTAAAGACCTCGATGATTTTGTTATTTATTCCCTCGCAGCGATTAACGTCACTGAAAAACGAGGTTGTGAATATTTCTCAGCACACATTTACGCTCTCAAGCAAGCACCGCAAACCGAAGAAAATATTAAAATTCGGGAAACCATTGAAAAAATCTTTCCAGAAGAAGCAGGACATGTCCGCTGGGGTAATCGTTGGTTAGCAGAAATTGCCCGCAAAAGTCCAGAACACCAACAAAAGGTGGAAAAGGCAAAGCGGAAATATGCAGCAATTGAACAAGCAGCCTTTGAATCGGGAATGGATATCACTTTAGGAGCGGAATTGCGTCGAGTTGCCAACTTGGTAGAAGTGGCAAACACAATGCCTGTTTGGGAACGTCCCCAGTATTTAATGGAGCGTTTACCGCAGACTTTGTTTGCACCTGAGTTGCAGTTTACCAGAATTATGGCGGCACAAAAGGCTTGGCAGCGCGACCCACAAGAGTTTATGGATAAATTCGTGCCGATGTTCCTTAACGGCATTAAGGGCAGAGAAAACAACCGCACTCGTACAACCGCTTAAGCAATGCACAGACGTAGCAATGCTACGTCTCTACATCTATATGCGATCGCGAAATGGTATTAAAGGTCAATTGTTGTAATTGAAAAACTTTTGATGCAGTTGATGGAGGAAGCAAGTTTGCTTCGCATTTTGAGGCAAGGTTTACGACTGAGTATGTATACAAAAGCTTACTGACGAATTACTGGGCATCGCCTGAATTTTTGTATTTAATTATGCTACATGTATACCAGGTGTGTATGTAACAAATATTTTTGGCATAACACCCTGTTTAACTGGATGAAGATTTTGCTTTAAGCAAGTTACCTTCCCTTATAGTTGTTAAACAGCAGGATATGTCGGTTAGACATATTGCATTAACTGTCTACGTCCACTACCCCGATGAGGCACTGGCTGTTCTGGTTGGCTAGGTTTGCTGGGCTGGGGTTTCGCCGATATCAATTGTTCTGAATCACAAAAGGATAGCAACAGATTAGATAAGCGATTTGCGATCGCTTGGAAGTTAAAAGCTAAGGAGCTCAGTACTAAACCAGTAATTAGAAGTGAAATAGTTGCACGCATAAGAAGTGTCTATTTTGGAACTCTCCACTTCACTGATACTTAGTTTTTTTTACTGCGTCCGGACATTTTGACAAAAGTAACGTTTTTCACTTGAAAAAATGTTTAGATTATTCCTGAATATGTTCAACTAATAACCAGTTACCAGCAGGATTCCAGTAACCACAAATTTGTAGCGATTGCTGACGGGTAAAATTTTGCAGTTGCTCGTCTATATGCGATCGCAAAGTCACAATTGGTAAAAGCAATTGCTTTTGAGTTGCTGTGGTGATGCTAAATCTGTAATCTTGCTGATCTAGGCGGTGGAAGATGCCCCGGAAATATTCTTTGTTAAGTGATTGTACGTATTTAGTTTGCAAATATTTGTACTGGTTATTAGATGAGATAGGACAATTTCCAGTCGCGGGATAAGCGTCTGGGTTATCTAAGTAATACAATTGCCAGTCCAGCCATTCCGGATGATCGGGTGGTAAATTAAATAAGGGAACGACTGCCGCAGGAGAGCGTAAGTCTCGCAATAAAGCATTTTGCAGCATTCTAACAGGTAAATCTCTCGGCTGAGTGTTCAACTGGGCGCACATAGCAGCAGCCATTCCTGCCGCTTGACCGATGCCCATCACCACAGGTTGCAATCTCGTTGCACCATTGGTTATATGTGATACAGAGATATTTTTTTCACAAACCAATAAACCATCCGTTTGGGCAGGAATTAGACAACCGTAACCTATTGTGAAGGGAGTTCCTGTCCAACGTCCCCCCCAGCGCATAGATTTGGGTTGTAGCTGGTAATTGACTCCGGGATAATGGTGGTCATTGGCGTAATTACCAATAGCGATTGTTTCGATATTTAAGGATGCTACTCTACCAAGAGCGCTCGGCAAAATATCCTGTTCTCGCATAGTAGTTAGTCCCACCAAACGGCGGCTTTCCCGGTAGTAGGGATGTAGGGCGTAAGCCGTGCAGGGATTTCGATATTCAGGAAAAACTTGTTCTGCCAAGCCGTAGCGATCGCCTAGCTGATTTTGGATAAAATGGGCAAAATTTTGGCTGTGCCAGCGACATTCTTGTAAAAACTCACTTTTTGATGTCTCTGACTCTATCAAACGCCCAACTTCTTTGCCGTAGTCATTACCACAGATGGGCCAATTCATCATCAACAGCCCTCCCGGTAAGCGTCCGTAATTCAAAAACTTCTCGGCACCATAATTATCCCAAGCGCCTGCAAACATTGATAAATCTTGATTGGGTGCAGCGGCAATTTTTGGGGCGACTTCTTCACCAAAATCTTGCATCATCACAACCCAAGTCGGCGCTTGCACCGGATATTTTTGTGTGATATAATTAAAATTTGCAGGGGCGCTTGGTTCTTCCCATTGAGATTGCAATTCCCAACCCCAGCGGTGAGGTATTTCCCCTAAAGCCAATAAATCTCCTAATTCTGTGCCGTCGAGAATAATCTTAGCTTTGACAGTAAAATCAGCAAAGCGAACGCCAGTAACACAATCTGCCTGTCGCAAAATTTCTAACGGAACTTTGCCAGAAATCCAATGCAGATTTGGTAATTCTCGCACCCAATCGGCAAAAATCGCTGCGCCAATGCGCGGATCGTAACTAAAAAAGCTTACCCAACTATTGTCTAATCCTCCTGGCTGTCGAGAACGCAATTCTCGCAAAAACTCACCCCATAAACCTGTCTGAAATGCTTCTAATTCATTACCATCGGGTACAGAAACCCCGGCTGAAGTCAGCATTCCCCCCAACCAAGGAAATTCGCTCACCAGGATAGTTTTTGCTTTACATCGCGCTGCTTGAATAGCCGCAGCAGTTCCGCCGGTTCCCCCACCAACAACTAAAACATCAGCCGTGTACGTCTGATTAATCATCTATTCACCTTACGGTCGTTTCCACACATTGTCCCCAGTTAATACCATTTCTTTATGAGGCGGCATCATATCATGTCTGGTATATTACAATTGTGCGTTAGCGATCGCCCGTACAGCACTCTAAAAATACCTAATTTTGTTCAAAAATCAAACCGGATTCCTATAGTTGGGTTTGAGATAGTTACTATTTGTGATGGTTTCGGATATTGCGTTTATGTAATTTTGGATTCCTGTGTCATCTACCCCATGCCTTTATGTGATACACTAATGCGTGCTGCTGAGGCAGGATTATACGAACTTCACTTTTCACAAGAAATTCTCAATGGTGCTACTCGCAACCTTGTAAAAAATGAAGTAATGACAGATGCCAAAGCAGCATACTTTCAAGGACAGATCAAAACACACTTTCCTGAAGCACTAGTAGAAGTACCCTCACAACTAATAGCAGCAACAACATGACGATCCGCGTGATCATCATGTTGTTGCTGCTGCCATAGTCGCCAATGCAGAGATAATTGTTACTGATAACATAACTGACTTTCCCGCAGAAGCTTTAGATCCTTGGGGTATTGAGGCTTGGCATCCAGATGATTTTCTGGTTGATCTTGATGAGCAATTTCCAGGAAAAATGATCCAAGTAATTCGGCAGCAATGTGATGAGCTTGATAAACCACCAGTGACTTTTCCTGACTTGCTTGACAAGTTAGAAAAAAATAATAGAGTACCAAAATTTGCTCGTAGTATTCGCTGCCAACTCCATTGCGATCAAATTGTGCAAACTGCCAAAAAAGCCTTAGATAAAGTAGGCAAAGCAGCACCAGAAGGTGGTCGATGCTTGGAGGGTGAACTGTATCGACTCTGGCAAAAAGAGGGAATTTTAACAATTACTGCTAAGGATAACCGGGGTGAGATTTTCAGACTTGAAAATGGCGGAATTGGGGGATATCTCTCAGCGGTGGATGTTGAGGTATTCCAAATCTTTGAACAAAGCTTAAAGCAACAATTAGAAGAAGCTAAAGCCGAGAAATCTGAAATTTTATAGCTAAACGTTAACCAGGAAATGCTACATCTAATAAAGTTTCTTTCTATGCGCTCTTTTATAGTTATGAAAAAACGCCTGGGAGTGTTACCGTGTTTCCACCCCAGGCGTTTTTTACTTTTAACTTGCTCCTCACACACAAATAAACCATATCACTGCTTTTATCAAACGGCAAGTATATCAAGTGACAGTTAGACAACTGGACACAATTTTCTTTTTCTGCGCTCTTTTATAGCCATGAAAAAACGCCTGGGAGTGTTACCGTGTTTCCACCCCAGGCGTTTTTTACTTTTAACTTGCTCCTCACACACGATTTAAGAATATCATTAGTTAAATCAAAATGCCACTATATTAAGTGACGGTTTGTAAACTGCCTATTTTCACTCTAGTAGTCCACGCAGTTAGGAGTGGTCAGATCCCCGACTTCTCCAAGAAGTCGGGGATCTAGCAGCGGTGGGATGCAACGAGTTGCCCTATTAAAAACTCGACGATACACCAATTCTAAAGGTGCGTCCGGGTTGATAAACGCGATTAACTTTTTCATACTCAACACCAGCTAAGTTTTCCACGAAAACATTTAGCCCTAAGTTTCTCGTTATGGGAATCCTACCACCAAGATCCAAGTTCAACCAAGAGGGTGAAAAATCTGTGGTACTTTGACCTGGTAAATTAAATAAGGCTCTACGCGAACCACTGTTGTAACTAGCAATCAAATTAAGCTGCCAACCGTTGGATTCATAACCAATACCCATTTGTGCTACTGAGTAAGGAACTGTACTTAACTGCAATCCTTTTTCTATACCTGATTCGATGCGGGCATCAGTATAAGTATAGTTGAGAAAAGTTGACCATTCACGGGCAATTCGCAATCGGAAAGCTGCTTCTAAACCGTTGGTATTTACTAATCCAATATTAGTCCACTGTCCGCCAATTACTGCCAAGCGGTTATCTAAACTACTGGCAAAGTAAGTGAATTGTCCGGTTAAATTATTAGATAATTTGACATCAAGTCCTGCTGTCCAAGAGGAACCGGTTTCCGGTTTGAGGTCGGGGTTGGGCAACCAGCCATGAACGGTATCATAAACATACAATTGGTCTATACCGGGGTTGCGCTGCACTGAAGCCCAACTTCCACGCACTGCAATATTTGAACTAGGTGCATATTTTAACCCGACGCTAGGATTAAGGTAACTACCAAATTCACTATTAAAGTTTTGTCTCAATCCTAAATCTGCTTGAAAATTCTTTGTTAGATTCCAAGTATTCAAGGCAAATATAGCTGTTTGAAACCTATCTCTATTTTCATTCCCATTAAAGCTAATTCGATTGGGAACATTGCTAAGTACATCACCTTCAAGGTTGCTATTTTTTAAATCTAATCCCCAACGCAGAAGATTATTTTGATTGAATTGCCACTGATGTTCTACTCTCGCAGTCAATCCTTGAGAATTTAATGAAGCTTGACGAGAAGAAGTAGTGCCACTTGGACCATAAGTGCTGAAGTAATCTTGAGCATAGCCGATGGTGGCGTTAAGAATAGAATCTTTACTATTACCAAGCTGGCTTTTCCAAGATAAACCTGTATTGAATACATCGTGGTCAAGTCTGTCTCTTTGAAGAGGGAAACCAAAATAAGTTAAACCTCGACGACTGCTAATTATATTAGTATCAAAGCTGATAGTATTTTTGGAATTTACATCTAAAGTAATATTACCAAAGTAGTTGCTAGTTGAGGTATCTCCATTAAAAAAACGTCCATTCGCATCACGATTTACAGCCCCGACAGGTACTCTGTAATTATTTTCGGCGTCGTACTTTTCGTAGCCTAGATTAAATTTTACTGAGCCAAGAGCACCACCATAATTAGTACGGTAGTTAGATTCATCAAAAGAACCATATTGGACTAAACCACTGAATCTAGGAGGACCTTCACCTTGTTTTGTGATAATATTAACTACTCCGCCAACGGCTTCTGAACCGTATAATGTGGAAGCTGTACCACTAGATAATTCCACCCGTTCAATCGATTCTACGGGAATGCTATTGAGGTCAGTATTGCCATGATAAGTATTAATATTGCTATTAATTGGTCTGCCATTTAGTAAAAATACAGACTGGTTTATTGACTGTCCTCGGTAGAAGGTTCCGGTGTGAATATCTGCACCATAACCGACATCGTTAATAGCAAATCCGGGTAAACCTCTTAATACTTCTGCGGCACTATTAGCACCTTGTTTTTGAATTTCATCTTTATCTATTACATAAACTGGGGTAGATTGAGGTTGAGTATCTTGTTCGCCAGTTACTTCTAGATTAATATCTGGATCATCGGTGGTTTCTGGTTCACTTGTTGGTGGTGATTGGCTAATTTTATCTAATTCAGTTTGCTTTAATAATTGAGCATCCTTGTATGGTAGTTTGATTTCACTTAAATTAGGAATGTCTGATATTACCTGAGACGATTTATCCGCAGCTACGGCAGGATATGCGATCGCTAAACTTGTTACAACAACTGAAAGCAAAAGAAAATACCTTGTCACCCTGTTCCCTCACACTAAGTAAAAACACCAATCAGGTGTTATTTTTGCGAGAAAAGCAAAAATATGTCAAAAGACAGGGTGTCATATTTCAGGGATTAGGGCATGTTTTCAAATCTTGGAAGCCGTCAGGCTGAAAACCATTTTTTTGTTAGTCCGCGACACTATTTTTGCTGGTTGATTGATAGCCATGAAAAAACGCCTGGGAGTGTGACCGTGTTTCCACCCCAGGCGTTTTTTACTTTTAACTTGCTCCTCACACACAAATAAACTATATCATTAGTTAAATCAAAATGCAAGTATTTTAAGTGACAGTTTGTAAACTGCCTATTTTTTTAATAATTTAATCTGATAGTGGGCACTCTTTGTGTCCAATAGACATAAGAAGTAGAAATTAATTATGCGTTGCCCCAACCCAACAGACCTAGCAATGCTAGGTCTCTTTTCTACGCCTATGTTCAATATAAGCGCTCTTGTGGCTGTGCAATCAATCATCCGGATTTAATATTACCCAGAGGTTGGGTCGTCAAATCCACGTTGGGTTAATAGGAACTCAAACGACGGTAGCGATCGCTTATTTTTGCCAATTTTACTTTTCTTTAGAAACAGCCCCTTATACCATTTCACGATTAATCAGTGAATGCGTGAATTCAAAAACGGTCAATTCTGAAAACGGTGTTGCGCTGAGTCGCTGCAAGACACGCGATCGCATTGCTCCTGCTCAGTTTCAACCCAATAAGTACAAACACTCTAATTAAGAGATATAACTATGACCTCCAGCAATTTGTTGGGATTAATGTAATTTTCTACTACAGCAGCGTTTTGTGGCGGGCAGTCGGGTTTTCCGAAAAAGATTCTTTAACAATCACGGTGATCACAGCAGCTGTAAATATTATTACTACACTGATTGCGATCGCCTTCGTGGATAAATTTGGTCGCAAACCTTTGCTCATTCTAGGTTCAATCGGCATGACCGTGACTTTGGGGACGTTAGCCTCTGTTTTTGGAACCGCTCCCCTAGATGCTGCTGGCAACCCTACTCTCAGCGGCAGTGCCGGAATTATGGCTCTCGTAGCAGCCAACCTTTATGTATTTTGCTTCGGTTTCTCGTGGGGACCTGTTACCTGGGTACTGTTAGGAGAAATGTTTAATAATACAATTCGAGGTGCTGCACTTTCAGTTGCTGCTTCAATGCAATGGGTTGCGAACTTCGCCGTTTCCACCACATTTCCTCCCATATTGCAATATTTTGGGCTGGGTGCTGCCTATGGTCTTTATACAACTGCGGCAGCTATTTCGTTATTTTTCGTTCTCTTTTTTATTAAGGAAACCAAAGGAATTGAGTTAGAAGACATGTAAGCTGATATAAGGCATCTTTAATTCCCAATCCCCGTAAAATCCCCCAGACTCAAGTCGGGGGCATGAAATTCCTCCATAAATGTGAGATATATTACAGAATTTCGTGGTTAATCTGTAAAAGTATTAGATATTATTTTGTCACAAATGTAAAAAATTTACAATTTTAGCTAAAAATCCGGAAAAATTTCACGAAATCGATGCCCCCGAATGAGTAAGATATATTGGGTGGCTGCGTCAGCACGCAACTCAATTCATGCGCTATGGCGAATGCTGCATAAGGGAGGGGCAAAGATAATGAAAACTTTAAGCATTTCTAGAAAAGATATTGCTGTCATGACTGTAGAAGAGGTCGAAGAGTTGGCAACACGCTTAGATCAAGATAATTACAGCAATGCTTTTGAGGGTTTGAATGATTGGCATCTGTTGCGAGCGATCGCATTTTCGCGTCCAGAGTTAGTTGAACCCTATATCCATCTCTTAGATTTGGAACCCTACGACGAAGCATAAGGTATGAAGAGTTAGAGGTTATGAGTTATGAATTAATAATATTAACTCATAATTCCTAACTTTTTCCTATGCCAAGTCGTAAATCGACCAAAAGGGTTTTAGTTGGTGTAGGTGGTGGTATCGCTGCCTATAAAGTTTGTGAACTTATTTCCACGCTGTTTAAAAGTGGGGTGGAAGTGCGGGTAATTCTCACATCTACAGCACAAGAATTTATTACACCTCTAACTTTAGCTACTTTATCTCGCCATCAAGCATACACAGATGACGATTTTTGGCAAGCTAAATACTCGCGTCCGTTACATATAGAGTTGGGTGAATGGGCAGATTTGTTTGTCATTGCTCCTTTAACAGCTAATACATTAGCAAAGTTAGCTCACGGGATGGCTGACAATTTACTCACGAACACCGTTTTAGCTTCTACTTGTCCCGTGTTGCTTGCACCGGCGATGAATACCGAAATGTGGGAAAAACTGACGGTGCAGCGAAATTGGCGCGACTTATTGACAGAATGCCGATATCATGGTATGAGTACAGCATCGGGGTTGTTAGCGTGCGATCGCGTCGGTGCCGGCAGAATGGCAGAACCCCCAGAAATTTTCGCTTATATTCAATCACTGTTGCACACCGCAGGCAAGCGAGATTTAACTGGTAAGCGCGTCTTGATAAGTGCTGGAGGAACACGAGAACATCTTGATCCAGTGCGATTTATTGGCAATCCTTCCACAGGTAAAATGGGACTAGCTTTAGCCCAAGCAGCACTTCATCGAGGTGCAAATGTGACATTAGTACATGGGTTAGGAAGTTGGAATGCACCTTTGGGAGTGCAAGCAATTTCAGTTATTAGTGCTGAGGAAATGCAGCAAGTAATGCTCGAATATTTGCCGAATGCTGATGTAATTATCATGTCGGCAGCGGTTGCAGATGTGAAGCCACGGGATTATAGTTTAGAGAAATTGCCCAAGCGATCGCTTCCCGAAACCTTACCTTTAGAACCAGTACCTGATATAATTGCCGAATTAGCAAGCCAAAAACAACCACATCAAAAGATAATCGGATTCGCTGCACAAAATGGCGATATTGTCAAGCCAGCTTTGGAAAAATTGCAGAGAAAGAAATTAGATGCGATCGTTGCTAATCCGATAGATCAACCGGATAGTGGTTTTGGCAGCGATAATAATAAAGCGATATTTTTAGATAATCAAGGTCGGCAAATGGTAATTGAACCTTGCTCTAAGTTAGAAATGGCGCATCGTTTGTTTGATTTTATGAAGCCCTGACGATTAAAATCGCGGCTACACAAACAAAGTCCGCCTGCACGGACTAACCTGAAAATAGGGTTTCAAATTTTATCTGGTAAGAGTAATAAAAGAGCGTTAATTGCGCGGATGGGTGGGTGTTGGAAATAAGGCAGGTAAAAAAATGGCTGAATTCCTTTATGGGCAAGGCTTTAGAGTAATAAAACTGTTTGACACATCCGCGCACCTTGTCTGGCAAGGGTTTCAGGCATTTGCATCTAGGGAAACGATTACTTTTTATGCTAAGATTAGTTCATCCGCGCAACAGTACCTTGAAAATCAAATACAGATAGGGTTTCAGAAGACTGCGGTTTCAACTTCTAAATCCCCGACAAGGGGATTGAAACTTGGGAATTAGAGACGATATACTTTACGCTTTTTCTTGTTTCAACTTCTAAATCCCCGACAAGGGGATTGAAACACAGCACATGCAATGACTGTCTTAGGCACATTTCCGGCGTTTCAACTTCTAAATCCCCGACAAGGGGATTGAAACGAACGAGAAGAAAACATTTTTGTAATCAGCGCAGCTGCGGTTTCAACTTCTAAATCCCCGATAAGGGGATTGAAACAAAAAGACTTGGACACTAATTTGCAACTTATGAAGCGATCGCACCCACGTACAGATAAAATAGTTAAGTGCGTAGGTACAACCGACTAGAAACCTTTTTTTCTTTAACCTCTTACATATTTAATCACAGGATCTGTTTGCAAAACTTTGCCATTTTTGAGAATCTCTAGGCTCACACCATTGACAACATATTCATATTTTCCATTCTTAGCAATATATCCTGTTCCCTCTTCTGTGTAGGTTGGAAGAGAACGGATACCTTTACCATTGAGCTTGGAAGTGCTTGTATAAAAAAGCTTTCCACTTCTTTTACAAATATAAATAGAAAAATTACGAGTTTCGATATTGGCTTCTAATATTCCTCCTCCTGCATACTTAGGGCAAGTAGATGCCGAGGCTATAATCTGAGTATTTATTGGTAAAGCTTGAGTAGCCACTAATTCTGAGGCTACAGCAGAGGAAGATGTCCCAAATGTTCCAGTCAGTAGTGAAGCGGTAGCCAAAATTAGCGGAAATGATTTGTTCATTGTAGGTATTGAAGTTTGATTACTCTAAGCTTCAAATTCAAGTTGCAGTTTTTCGGATTTTTTGGGCAAAAAATTTGACATTGTTGATTTGCTGTCTTAGAAGGTGTTTATAAAATAATTATTAAGCTCCAAAAATCTTATTATCAGTCCTCTTTAGAGGACTTTAGCTTTTAGACAGGGAATTTATTCCCTGGCTGGCATATTAGCTGATTTGCGGTGTGAATTATGTTTCAGATTTTATTTATGAACATCCTCTTAGAAAAAGCGTTGTGAGGAAACCCGCTTCCCTAACACAACGCTTCTTCCGCTTTAAGTCAGACTCTACATTTTATATTTTTTAATGTTGACCTAATTTTTCAGCAAGCCCTAAATATTCACTGCCAAATATAAATCAGAACAAACAAAATAATCCAGATTACATCAACAAAGTGCCAAAACAAAGAAGTTGCATTCACACCGAAATGTCCAGAATCGAAATTACCGGGAATGAAAGAGCGCACAAGAATAATCAACTGTAACAAAATACCCGTGAGAACGTGCAAACCGTGGAAACCTGTCAATAAATAAAACGTTCCACCGAATACACCGGAAGTGAAACCAAAAGTCAAATTACTCCATTCAATACCTTGTCCCACTAAAAAGTAAGTTCCCATCGCCATTGTTGTAAAAAGATACAAACGATATTGCATCAATTTATGGCTTTGCAGAGCGCGTTCTGCCAAATAAATGACAAAGCTACTAGCAACAAGAACCACCGTATTAATTGCCGGTTCCTTAACTTCAAGTCCAGAAACACCGATTGGTAGCCAATTGGGTGTCGTTGTTTTGTAGAGAATATATCCCGCGAAAAAACTCAGGAAAATAACGCTTTCAGATAGTAAGAAAACGATGAAGCCAAACATCTTATTGCCTTCTTCATCGTGGGTATGCTCATGCAAAGGTGGCTGCAATTGTTCGGAAACTAAATAACTGTCCATTGCTTAAATTCTCCTTTATCTTGTGTGGAGTTCTGGTTCCCAGTCTGGGACTCTACCGTGTACACATAAGTCACTCAAAGCCCCTCAGACTGGAAGTCTGGGGCTATACAAACGAAGCCTGCCTACGCAGGCTAAAATTGGTTTTTTCTGTATTTAGCCCATGAAGATGGGCTTCGTTTGTGTAGCCGCGATTTTAATCGTCGGGGTTTCATGAGATTATTTTGTCCGACTACAATATGTGTCCAGAAAAAAGTTAATCTACACCTGTCAAAGTTGGGTTTGTCGGCTCATATTGATGACTGTGAGATGGAGCTATCAACGGTTCTGACTTGCCGTAGCCGTAAGGTTCGCTGATGACAATGGGAATTTCTTCAAAGTTCTCTACTGGAGGTGGGGAAGAAACTAACCATTCCAAACCAATTGCTCTCCAAGGATTATCAGGTGCTTTCTCACCTTGCATCCAAGAAACTATCATGTTGAAAATGAAGGGCAAAGTAGACATTCCTAACAGAAAGCCACCGAGACTAGCAATAATATTCCAGAATTCATATCCGGCATCTGGAGCGTAGGAAGAAACTCGACGTAACATACCTTGCAATCCTAATGGATGCATGGGGAAAAAGTTGAGGTTAGTACCGACGAATGTTAACCAGAAGTGCAATTTACCCCAGCCTTCGTGATACATGCGTCCCGTCATTTTCGGGAACCAGTGGTAAATTGCCGCATACAAGCCCATCGTCACTGTACCGTAAAGAACGTAGTGGAAGTGACCGACGACAAAGTAAGTATTGTTGACGTGAACATCAACGGGTACAGAGGAAAGCATGATGCCTGTGATACCCGCAAACACAAACATAATCAATGCACCCAAAGCAAACAGCATTGCTGTATTCAGGCGTATCTTACCACCCCAGATAGTTGCTACCCAAGCAAATACCTTAATTCCCGTGGGTACAGATACGCACATCGTCGTCAGCATGAAAAACAACCGCATCCAGCTTGCTGTACCGCTGACGTACATGTGGTGTACCCAAACAATACCGCTGACTCCCGCAATTAAGAGCGATGAAATCGCAACTACCTTGTAGCCAAATAGCGGTTTGCGAGAATAGACGGGAAAGATTTCCGAGAAAATACCGAAGATGGGCAAAATTATTACATAAACGGCGGGGTGGGAATAGAACCAGAAATAATGCTGGAAGAGGACTGGATTACCTCCCTTGCTGGGGTCAAAAAAGGCAGTACCGGCGGTGAGGTCGAGTAACAACATGACCGCACCTGCTGTCAGTGCTGGGAGTCCAAACAGTTGGATAATTTGGGCGCTAAACACTGCCCAAACAAACAACGGCATCCGAAAGAAGCCCATGCCTGGTGCCCGCATCTTTACAATGGTGGTAACAAAGTTGACTGCACCCATAATGGAAGATACGCCGGATATTGCTACCGCCAGGAGCCAGAGAACTTGACCGTTAATTAAGTTACCTGTGGGGTTCTGGAGGCTCACTGGCGGGTAAGACCACCAGCCTGCTTGGGCGGGTCCACCAGGGACTGCAAAGCTTGCCATGAGGAGAATTCCGACCACTGGCACCATCCAAAAAGCAACGGCATTCAAACGCGGAAATGCCATATCGCGGGCGCCAATCATCAAAGGTACTAGATAGTTGGCAAAACCAACCAACGAGGGAAATGTCCACAGGAAAAGCATGACGGTGCCATGCATGGTGAACAATCCATTGTATACGGTGCGGTCTACTAAGTCTGAATCTGGTGTGATTAGTTCTCCGCGAATTACCATCGCAAACATCCCACCGACAAGAAAGAAGATGAATGCGGTAACGAGATACTGGATACCGATTACTTTGTGGTCGGTGCTAAAGCTGAAGTATTGTTTCCAGTCGTTTGGCGGTTCGTGGTGAGGTGTCTCACTAGGGATTATAATGCCTTCGATGG
Organism: Nostocales cyanobacterium PMM_0069; assembly: GCA_949127635.1. Taxonomy (GTDB): domain Bacteria; phylum Cyanobacteriota; class Cyanobacteriia; order Cyanobacteriales; family Nostocaceae; genus Hassallia. The sequence continues at coordinate 18,174 of CASBQA010000278.1, forward strand.
GGATGTTGGTCATTTGTTTGTTGATGGTGGTGATGGAAGGGCTGAAGCCGTTACTACAAGTTGACTAGGGGAGGGGCAGCAGGGGCAACTGTTGCCCAACCCGGTTTGATTG
>CASBQA010000279.1 GCA_949127635.1 Nostocales cyanobacterium PMM_0069
CTCGCCAAAAAGCGTGCCGCTAAAGGCGAATTTAAAGCCGCAATTGAAACCGCTCTTTTAGTTCCAGAGGTAACAGCCCCTTACGAAGAAGCTCAAACAGCGATTCAAAAATGGCAAAAAAAATAGTAGAGACGTTCCGCCGGAACGTCTTTACCGCCCGCTGGAACGTCTCTACCGCCCTTTTATATTATTAGCAGTACTGTGATATATCCTCGCCGCAATCATCGGCTAGATAGCACAGCGCTCGAAAGCGTAATCCAACTACTTCTTCATATAAGGGGTTGAGCTTACACATCGGTGGAATGTGAAACAGGGTTTTACCGAATAATTTTACATCGCGCTCAAAGGGACATTGAGCCGGAATCAATTCGCACAAGCGGTGAGCAAAAATGCGATCGCTTACTTTAATATTGTCTACCCAAAGCCGCAGCGGTTGAAGAATGTCACGGTCAGACTCTGAGGAACGACTGTACAGCGCGGTTACATTAGTGTCAGGTGCATTTGCTGGATTTAACGATACCCAGCTTGCTAAAAAAAACTTTGGCGTGGTACTATCAAATACCTTCATGGTTCGCTCCTCTGTGTTTGTAAGGGTCACAGAACTGTCCGATGACTCTCTACAAGGTGTAAATAACTTTTCCGGGAAGAATCGTGTTTTGACTTAGACACATTCTGATGTTTAGGTAGCTACTAGAATCAGAATCTATTTCTTACTACGTCAAGTTAACCGCACTTTTCCCAAAACTGGAAGTCTACTAGTAATATCTTGTTGATAACTTGACACACTTTAAATGTTAATAAAGACATCTGCCTTTAGACAGGTTTTATTGTAACATTTACAAAACTTAATGCTAGTTGCTTGTGCCAGTATTTTTACTGGAAATTGGAAATTGGAAATTGGATAAAACCATTACCCACTCCCTAGTCCCCAATTCCCAATCCATTGTTCCCAGTCTTCGGTAAAAAAGTGATTGTCCTTAAATATGGAATTTATAGCGTATTAGGGTTGACTTACTTAGGATTAGCGTTGGGTAGCCTACCTGGGTTGCGGATGAACCGCGCCACGATCGCTTTAGTTGGATCTGCCTTTCTAATTGCTTTGGGTGTGGTGACTTTACAGGAAGCATGGGAAGCAATTGATGCCAAAACCATCGTGTTTCTTTTGAGCATGATGATAATCAACGCTAATTTATCCTATGCAGGATTTTTCCCACAGGCACTGTCGGTGTTGTTGAGTTTTACCCGCAGTCCTCTAGGTGTATTAATAGCCTTGACTTTTGGCAGTGGTATTCTGTCCGCCATTTTTCTGAATGACACTATAGCGCTGGTTTTTACACCATTGACATTGAGCTTGACTCAAGCTTTGGGTTTAAATCCGATTCCTTATTTACTAGCTGTTGCGGGAGCAACTAATATTGGTTCGGTAGCAACTTTGAGCGGAAATCCGCAAAATATATTGATTGGCTCGTTTTCCGGTATCGGCTATTTAGAGTTTTTACAGGCATTAATTCCAGTTGCATTGATTGGCTTGATAATTCAGATAGGATTGCTGTGGTTGCTTTATCCAGATGTGCGATCGCTTCAAGCGTGCGATCGTTTATTCACCACAAAAACACGTATATTTAAACCGCTATATCAAAAAACTTTAATCATCACCACCGGATTACTCATTGCTTTTGTTGCCGGTTTACCCTTAACAGAATCTGCCTTAGTCGCTGCTAGCTTATTACTAATTACTCGCCGAGTCAAGCCACAACGCATCCTCAAAAAAGTGGATTGGAATCTGTTAGTAATGTTTTCTGGACTTTTTATCTTGACAAGAGTGACGCAAAAGTTAAATTTATTGCAGCCATTTACTCATGCAATTAACTCTGCTGCTTCTTTGTTAGGGGTGACAGCTATCTTGTCTAATTTGATTTCTAATGTTCCAGCGGTACTTTTGCTGCAACCGTTGATTCCTAAAACCGATACACATTCCTGGTTATTATTAGCAGCTGCATCAACTTTAGCTGGTAATCTAACTTTGTTTGGTTCCGTTGCAAATCTAATAGTGGCAGAAGCCGCAAACGAGTTAGGTTACAAGCTGACTTTTTGGGAGCATTTGCGCTTTGGGGCGCCGCTTACTGTGTGTACTTTACTTCTGGTTTATATGTGGGTTCATTAGCATCCTACGACTAAAGTCGCGGCTATACTCTCTTAGCCTGCCTACGCAGGCTAAGAGAGTGAACCGAGATAGTTATGAAAAATATTAATAATAACTCTAAGCTGAAAGCACCTGCTGAGTATTCAAGGTTAGTTGGGGAAAGGTTTGAGAAACAATTTGTTGGTTTCCGGTAAAAACAGTTTGCTTGTAACTACCCTGATCTAGCAGACACACCGTCAGCTTATTTTCCAGGGGGTCAACAATCCAATACTCTATAACCCCAATAGCGGCATACTCAGAGATTTTTTGATTATAGTCACGGTCAACAGATTCGGGACTTACCACCTCAACTATTAGCGGTGGAGCAGTTTTGAGGATAGCTGAAGTACTCTCAATACTTTCTGCCTGCTCGTTAGTTATCACACAAACATCAGGTCGTCTAAGTTGTTTGTTGGTTAGCACCTCTGTACCGTTAGGACGGGGTTGTAAAGGCAGTCCGCTTTTTTGAATTTCTAAAAAGAAGCGAACTAACAGTAGGGTGATAATCGCTTCATGTTTGCCAGTACCCGGAGGCATTTCTACCAGTACCCCATCCTCAAGTTCATAGCGCTTGTCCGTACCGTCATCAAAATTTAGATAATCCTCAAGAGTGGCAATTTTGATTGGTGTTTTCGTCATAGCGATCGCCTTCTTTAGATTCTGGGCGAGTACAAAGCGGTGCGGCTTCTGTATTCATTATAAGAGGCTGTGATAATGAAGCCATTTGTCTTAAATCTCACGCAAAGACGCAAAGTCGCCAAGAACAACTTTCTTTGCGTCTCTGCGCCTCTGCGTGATACTTTTCTCTTAAACTTCCTACGACGCCACTTGAGCAGCAGTGCGAGTCCGGCGTCTTCTGCCGTCAGTGGCAACTTTCACCGGAGGTTCATCAGGAGTTTGCATCAACAAAGTTACAGATGGTTGACATTGCAATTCCTTTCTGATGGATCGTTGCAATTCCCGCTCTAACATGCCTTGCAATCCACCCCAGTCCATCTCTGATTGCTCGCTTTCAAAGCCAGGATTGCTAAATTCAGACCAACGCACGGTGAGGATTTCTTCAATCCGCTGTTGTACCCACTTTTGCAGTAGCGATCGCTCTATACTCGTTACCACCCCGCGCAGGTGAATTTCTGGTTTTGCCATCAGCTTGCCACTCCAATCAATTGCCGCAGCGATGGTGACGATACCTTCTGAAGCCATGCGTTGCCGTTCTTGCAATACTTTGGAGCTAACCATGCCAGAACTAGAAGTATCTACCAGTTCTATACCAGACGGCACTTTACCAGCAATTTTCATAGAATTTTCAGTTAATTCTATGACATCGCCATTATTTATAATGATCATGTTCTCTGCCGGAATACCCACACTTTGAGCCGTCTGGGAGTGCTTCACCAGCATTCGATGTTCACCGTGAATTGGCAAGAAGTATTTAGGTCGAGTCAATGCCATCATCAGCTTTTGGTCTTCTTGACAGCCGTGACCGGATACGTGTATTCCTTTTTCTCTACCGTAAATTACATTTGCGCCCTGGATCATCAACTTATCGATGATGTTGACGACAGCGATGGTATTTCCGGGAATCGGGTTAGCTGAGAATACTACTGTATCACCTTGCCTGATTCTGATGTGAGGGTGTTCTTTGTTAGCAATCCGTGTCATTGCTGACATCGGTTCACCCTGAGAGCCAGTAGTCAAAATCAATACTCTCTCTTCTGGTAAATTCCGAATAGCGTGTAACGGCTGCAAAAGATTATCTTCACACTTGATGTAACCAAGATTACGCGCATGGGCAATCAAATTCAGCATTGAACGTCCAACAACCGCCACAACTCGATTATACTTCTGCGCCAGTTGTAAAGTCATGTTGATGCGATGCACGCTGGAAGCGAAGGTAGTCACGAACAGTCGCCCAGGTGTTTGCATGAAGATGCGCTCTAAGTTGGGATAAACTGAACGTTCTGAGGGGGTAAATCCGGCTATTTCTGAGTTGGTGGAGTCACTCATCAAACAAAGTACGCCTTTTTCGCCGTGTTCGGCTAGTCGTTGCAAGTCAAAATGCTCACCATCGACTGGGGTGTGGTCAATTTTAAAGTCGCCTGTGTGAATGACTACACCAACTGGGGTATTAATCGCCACAGTAAAACTATCGGCGATGGAGTGAGTATTACGGATATACTCGACTACAAAAGATTTGCCAAATCGCACGACATCACGGGGTCTGACTGTTCTTAATTCAGTGCGATCGCGTACACCAGCTTCTTCTAATTTCCCTTCTAACATTGCCAGTGCTAGTCTCGGACCATAAATCACCGGAATGTCAAATTGCTTGAGGTGAAAAGCGATACCCCCGATATGGTCTTCATGACCGTGGGTAACGATCATCCCTTTAATTTTGTGGCGATTTTCCCTTAGATAAGTTGTATCTGGCAGAACAATGTTTACTCCATGCATTGCCTCTGTCGGGAAAGCCAAACCTGCATCTAACAGGATAATTTCATCATCATACTCGAAAACGCAGGTGTTTTTTCCAATTTCATGTAAGCCGCCCAATGGAATGATTTTTAGGGCGGAGTTAGCTTCGTTTTTAGGCATTTTCTCCTGGATTGTTGTTTAAGGTTAATAAGTTGTAAGTAAGCTGTCTTCTATTACAGGCAACAGTATTTGTGTTTTATGTCACTTGGAAAAAGTGTGAATTTTAAATTACGACGGAACTGTTGTTCAATAAAATTGACTTTTATTGGGTCAAATTTCATACTATATCGTTAGTTTTAACACAGGCTTCATCTGTACAACCTGGTTATAATTACGTCTTTTTTTCAGTAACTGCGGAGCGCCAAAATTTACTTTTTTCTCATCAAGTTTGTGCTTGAATTAAATTAAGTTCCTGAAGAACCGACTTTAATTTTTGAGTGACTTCTGCGTCTGCTTCACACAGCGGTAGACGAGTTGAACCTACTTCCCAACCATGAAGTTGCAAAGCCTTCTTAAGTGGAATGGGATTTGTAGTTGTAAATAAAGCTTTAAACAACGGAAATAGTTGCAAATGAATCTCAGTGGCAAGTTGAGTTTTCCCCGTTGAAAAGGCTTGGATCATCTGCTGTAGTTGGGTTCCTACCAGATGACTCGCCACACTGACTACTCCCTTTGCTCCGATGGCTAACAAAGGCAAAGTTAGTGAATCATCTCCAGAGTAAATCTGAAATTCTTTCGGTGTCAAGCGGCGAATTTCACTTGCCTGGTCTATATTACCACTAGCTTCTTTGATCCCGACAATGTTGTTTACCTCGGCTAAACTTGCTACTGTTTCTGCACTGAGGTTTTGACCAGTACGACCTGGGACATTGTATAACAACATCGGGAGGTCGGGACAGGCAAGGGCGATCGCCTGAAAGTGCGCTTTTAATCCGGCTTGGGGCGGTTTGTTGTAATAAGGTACAACTTGTAAAGATCCATCTATTCCTATTTTAGCGGCTTTTTGAGTAGCAGCGATCGCTTCTTTGGTGGAATTAGAACCACATCCTGCCATCACTTTAGCTTTTCCTGCAACCGCCTCGGACACGACAACAAATAACTGATATTCTTCTTCCCAAGTTAGAGTTGGAGATTCCCCAGTTGTCCCGCATACCACCAGTGTATCTGTACCGTTTTTCACTAGATGTGCTGCCAATTCTGCGGCTACATCATAATTAACACTGCCGTCTGCTTTAAACGGCGTAATCATTGCGGTTAAAACTGTACCAAAATCTACCACCCTTTTTTACTCCTAATCATATGGATGCTATTTTTTCTACCTTGGTGGCTTTCTCTTGTGATAACCGATCTGCAAATTACTTTCAAGCGTGATTCGCACATTTACGTTTATTTTTCTGTATCTTGGTTAGCAATTTTCGTGATATAAAGAATGCTTTTTTTCCTAACTAGAAACGTAATTTGCCATCGGTTTAAGTAGATTTTTTTCTACCAACAACTCAGCAATTTGCACTGCATTTAACGCCGCACCTTTACGAATTTGATCGCCACACAGCCACAATTCTAATCCGCACGGATGAGATATATCCTGACGAATTCTCCCAACTAAAACGTCATCTTGTCCGCTAGCTTCAATTGGCATGGGAAAATGATTTGTTTCCCAATTTTCTACCAATTTTATACCAGGGGAATTACTTAAAATTTCTCTGGCTGATTCCACACTAAAAGGTGTGGCAAATTCTAAATTAATTGCTTCCGAGTGAGCGCGAAGTACGGGAACCCGTACACAAGTTGCGGTAATTCTTATATCTTGATTTCCAAATATTTTTCGGGTTTCGTTGACCATTTTCATTTCTTCCTCGCAGTAACCCAAATCATTCAATGGGGAGTTATGCGGGAATAAATTAAACGCCAACGGGTAAGGAAATATTTCTGCGACTGGTGGTTGTCCTTGTAAAATAGCGCTCGTTTGGGTTGTTACTTCTGCCATTGCTTTGGCACCCGCACCACTAGCAGATTGATAAGTGGCAGCGACAATGCGCTGTACAGGCTTAACTTTATGCAATGGATATACTGCTAACGCCATTAAAATTGTCGTGCAGTTAGGGTTAGCAATAATGCCAGTATGGTTAGCTGCGGTTTGGGGATTTACCTCTGGAACTACTAAAGGTACTTCTGGATTCATCCGGAAAGCGCTGGAATTATCAATCACCACCGCACCCGCTGCGACAGCAATTGTTGCCCAAACTTTGGATATCGAACCTCCGGCGCTAGCCAACACAATATCTACATTATCAAACATAGCGTCGGTTACTGCTTCTACTCGTAAATTTTCCCCTTTAAACGGTAGAGTTTGCCCTGCACTGCGAGCAGACGCTAATAACTTTAAATTAGAAACGGGAAAATTACGACTTTCTAACAATTGCAATAATTCTTTACCAACTGCACCAGTTGCTCCTAAAATAGCTACACTATAGGATTTAGACAAATTTGCTTCCTCCTGACTTCATAAGTATTTGTAATTTATTGTTGGTCAAATGCGTAATTGATCCATATTTAATTATTAATAGCAGATATAAAATAAATCCGAATAGTTCACTTAGGTATCTTTTAATCTAATACATTATTTATTTTATTGGTCATATTAGTAATGTTGCATTTTACAACAATTACTATTTGAAATTTTTACCAATTTAAAATAAACATTATACAACAAACTTTTATGTTTAGCGGGAAAACAAGTTTTACATGTGCGCCTAAGATACCGTAGAAGCTGGATGGCGATCGCCTTAATCTTCCATTCTCTGTAAACTAGGTAGCCACGATGATGGATATACTATGATGCAAATGGACGTTTTTGAGCTATACCTCAAGGCAACTAACTGGCGTTTGAGGCTAAAAGCACTGCACGAACTGCTGGTTGAGAACCAGGATATCACGGTGTAAGCCCCAGAGCGAAAAATCAATTTGGGCATGGGGCATGGGGCATGGGGC
>CASBQA010000280.1 GCA_949127635.1 Nostocales cyanobacterium PMM_0069
GAAGAATGGCTGAAGGTTGGTTCCCAGACGCTAATAGTCTTTGATGAAACTGTTGAGCAGGCTAGGCAAAAGCAGAATGTTGTCGCTCCTGTTCCTTTATATACTCGTGGGTATCGCCTTGTAAAAATGTTTGATTGAATCTTTATCAATAGCCTGATGTTGTTGTTGCTTTGTTTTGACTTTGTACTCTAATCAGGGATGAAAATGATTTTGTGTGATTTCAAAACCTTTGTAGAGATGTTGCACATGCTTACTCTTGAGACTTAACGGGAAAAGTCAGCAACAAAAAAGAGGTCTAAAGATGACCTCTTTGCAACTCCCTACAATAATTTTTGTTATATAGGTAGGAATTACAGTAACCCAGTATTGGTGCCTTGCTTGCCAGTTGCTAGTTCTACCTTGACGATTTTGCCGCCCATTTTCATAATGCGCTGCTGTTCGCGAAACCAGTTGTCATAAGCAACCAACTTGGTAAAGTAGGTATTTTGCAGTTCGCGTTGAGTGCGAATGCGAGTTTGACTGGGAACACAAGCGGTAACTTTAAACATCCGCATCGGGTTAAATCTCCTGTATTTATCGTGAAAACTTTTTTATGTCAAAAAAATGGGAGTGTATCTTTTAGGGAAATCTTTAAATTCATCACTCCAAGGCTGGAAATCAATCATCAATACTAGACAGCTAACACTCATCACTCCAAATACTTAAATTTAAAAAGACAAGCGACATAACTTTCTAGCACTCACGATTGATTTCCAGACCTTAATTAAGCCGCACCTAAATTATTAAGTGCTGACTAGCTCTTAGCTTAAGCCAGAAGAGATATAGTCGAAGTAAACGCCCATTTCCTTACCAGCGTCTGCACCTACCAAGCTAGCAGTTACTTCTTTCATTGCTTGGATAGCTTGCACGGTTGCACCAACGGGTACACCCAAAGAATTGTAGGTTTCTTTCAAGCCATTCAACACGCGCTCATCAAGGATGGAAGAATCTCCAGCCAACATAGCGTAGGTGGAATAACGTAAGTAGTAGTCCAAATCGCGGATGCAAGCAGCATAGCGACGGGTGGTGTACATGTTGCCACCTGGACGTGTGATGTCAGAGTACAACAAGGCTTTTGCTACAGCTTCTTTGACGATCGCCGAAGCATTAGCGCTGATGCTGCTAGCAGCACGAACGCGTAGTTCACCAGTTGAGAAGTAGCCTTTTAATTTCTCTAAAGCAGAGGTATCGAGGTACTTACCTTGAACGTCTGAAGAGTTAATGACAGCGGTAATTGCGTCTTGCATGTTGTTAATTCCTTATTTCCAACCGTATTGCAATTGTTCTGTTTCCACAGAGAAACAAGTTCAAGCTATTGCATTGCACCGACTAGGTAGTCGAAGTAACCGCCAGCTTCACTAGCATCTTCACTTGACAACAGAGATGCAGATGCATTCTTCATTGCGGTTACGCCTGAAGCAACAGCGTCAATGGGAGTTCCCAAGGACTTGTACATTTCGCGAACACCCACAACACCGATTTCTTCGATGGGGGTTACATCACCAGAAACAACTCCATAGGTGATGAGGCGAAGGTAGTAATCCAGGTCACGCAGGCAAGTAGCAGTCATTTCTTGACCGTAAGCGTTGCCACCGGGAGATACAACGTCAGGACGCTTTTGGAACAATTGGTCACCAGCTTGCTTAACAATCCGCTCGCGATTGTCTGTCAAAACTTGAGCGATGCGAAGGCGACGCTCACCATTTGTAACAAAGCTCTTGATACGATCTAGTTCGCCAGGGCTGAGGTAGCGAGCTTCTGCATCAGCATTCACGATAGCTTTCGTGACGATACTCATTAATGGATTCCTCCAATACTAATGAAACCAGAATTTGATTAAACTGGTGCGACTTTTTGGATTGATTGAGTTTTTCTCGTTTTCTTAGATAAAACACTTGCAAAACTGCTTGTGTTGTGCTAGGAATTTCGAGCTGACTTGGGTAAATAGAACTACACAAGCCGTAAAACTCAGATACCTTCCGCAAAATATTTTCGGGCATTATGTTGAGCAATTATGACTGCTCTTAATACTTTGTAATATTTATTTTCAGATTTGCAGTCGCACAAACAATCTGAAAGCTTTGTTGCTCAGTCTTTGCGAGGCTGTCCAGAGTCAATAGTCCAAAGTCAAAGGTCAAAAACCTTGGACTATTGACTAAGCGCTACGAAGCGCGATCGCTACCTAGCACGTCCGCCGGTCAACACAGAAGGTGACAAGCTAGACCAGGATTGTTTCACCAAGTCCGCAGCTGCTTGAACGCTACCGAGGTAGTTACCCGCAGGTAAAGACGGGAAGCGTGGGTAAGGCACCACGTCTTCACCAAAGTAACGAGCGTACTCTGGGCTTTCCACCATCACCTCTACAGCAGCTTTTAAACCACCGTCAGCCAGCAGCTTGTTGTAAGTGCGTATTTCTGCCTGAGTAGCGGGTGCGCGTCCCAATATGTGACGGAATAGGAACTCAATCACTTTAGTATTCGGATAAGGCGTATAGAAGCGTTTGCGATAGATTTCTGAACTAGCCAGATCACGCACAAACTCGCGGACGGTAATTTCCCCGTTTCGCAGTTTGCTGTCTAAGTCAGAACGGCGGAAGTAACTAGGAACCTGTCCGCTAAATACATCCATTATCTGACAGTAAATCGCGTCCATCACCTGCTGCATTTCTGCTTGACCTGAGCCTACAGTCATGCGGTAAATACGCGCTGGTTTGCGCTGAGTTGTACCAACACCAACTTCCACCGACTGTCCGCGACCATCGTTGAAAGAACGACCGAGTTCGATAAACAGTGGTTTGGTTTTGTCGAAGTCGCGAGTTTTCGATGCCAAATCTGCGATCGCCTTGCTCAAAAGCGGCATTTTCGCCACATCCATACGTGGGTGCACTGTATCAAAGCTGGGCACAACCACATCATCGTTTTGCTTGGTGAGCTGGTTGTACAATTTCTGAGAGTTCGGATAATTCGCCGCCGGCAATGTTAAGAAGCGGTTGTAAGGCACCACGTCTTCACCAAAGGCTTGCAGATACTCGGCACTGTTCACCATCGCCCCAATAAAGGCACGCAGCCCTTCACTAGCCAGTATCTGGTTATACTTGCGTATTTCCGCCTGGTCTAATGGCGCACGACCTAAGAAGTGCTTGGTTCCCAGTTCAATTACCTTGGTGTTTGGATAAGGCGCGTAGAATTCTTTTTGGTATAGACTAGAACCACCTAAACCTTCAATGAATTCCTTAACGTTAATTTCCCCGTTACCCAGTTTGCTTTCTAACACCGTAAACTCGTTTTTAACGATGTATGGAGCAATATCGCGCTCGAAAACCTGACGGTAGGCAGCGTTGATCAAAGTTTTAACGGCAACTTTGTCGTTAGTACCAGCAACCTGCTTGAAGATTTTCGTTTGTTCGCGCTTCTTACTAACACCTTGGTTAATGCGAGACTGAATATCCGGTTCTGACCGTTCTTGAGTGACAGCACCAAGTTCCACAAAGCGCGGCGTTTCTTCCTTGTCAGCTCTGTTAACTACAACATCTTCGCGAATGCTACCAACGCGCAGTTGTCGCAGTGATACACCTTGAGGAGTCAAATAACGTTCGTAAGGAACTGTATCTTCACCAAACGCTTCACTGTATTCCGGACTGTCAAGAATAGCATCTACAAGCGCGTAGAAGCCCTTCTTAGAACAGATATCGAAGTACTTATTGTTTTCTTGACGACCGTAGGTAGGACGACCCAACAAGCGACGGTGGATGTACTCGATCGCTTTACATACATAAAGCGAAGTCCAGTACATTTTCCGGAACAGATCCGACTTCGCCAAAGCGCGGACAAATTCCCTTACAGAAATTTCACCGTTTTCTAGCTTAATTTCTGCTACTTTCAGCCGTTGACCTTCGTAAACATCGCGACCAAAAACTTGCAGATAAGCACCTTTAATTAGTGCTTGGGTGGAACTTTCTGAGTATTTTACGCTGACACCTTTTGGTGCTTTTTTGCCTCGTGTGCCTGGTAGCTGATCTAAGCGGAAGATTTTCGGGCCGAGGGAACCTGGGAATTCACCACGCGATCGCGGACTGCTATTTTGGTTAGAAATACCAGGACCATTGTGAATCAAAATCCGCTTGGTATCTTTGCCAAAAGGCGCCGGACGAGTGCTGGGGTTGCGAGTTTCTTTCGGGAAAATTGCTCCAAATTGAATTTCCAGCGGATCGTTACCAGAACCGTAAACGTGTTGATCTGGTAGTGGCTGTTCGTAATCAGCGAATGTCGTGATAAATTGAGGTACTTTGCGGAAAGGCGCACTGTAATTTAACAGGTCTTGCTGTGGTCCCCAGTTGCGACATTCTTGAGCTTCTTGACCCAGACCCCGCAGATATGGTACTGTTTCTTCCCCAAAGTAGTCAGAATATTCCTGAGAATCTACCAAGGCATCGACTAAAGCAGATAAACCGCCATTGGAAATAATCGAGAAGTAATTTTGTACTTCTTCCCGACTACTTGGTCCGCGTCCGAGGAAGTGACGAAATGCCAATTCTAAAGCGCGGCTGTTAATAAAAGGCTGATAAAACTGTTTTTGGTAAAGGGGAGATTTGCCAAGGCGACGGACAAACTCTTTCATGGAGATTGTACCGTTCTTCACCTGAGATTCCAGGTTAGATATCGACTGACTGTAAGCACGGGTAATGTCGCGCTCAAAAATTTGCCGATAAGCCGCTTTGATGACTTCAATTTTTTCACCCGCGCCCAATCCAGTCTTCATGACAAACTTGGGTCTACGCTCTGCCGCATTAAAGTAAATTTGGGGCAGTTCTAACCCTTGTTGGTCACTCGAAGGACGTTGACGCAGTTTATTTGATGGAGTGGGTGCTTTGAATTCGCCTAGCAAAACATCCATGTACTGAGTCACAATCTCTGTTGCCTCAGCATCCTTGCGGAAAAAGGAAAGTGATGCTATTTTGATTTCCTGTAAAGCAACGAGTGTCGCTTCACCGGAACAAGCGTTTTCAATGATTTCCCGCAGTCCACGTGTATTCACGGATATGATGTTCGGGTCGCCTGCAACGATCGCATAAGTTGCGTAGCGCAAAAACCACGACAAATCCCGCAAGCTCTTAGCCATGTTGCTAGGACCATAACGGGAAATGTTGATTGGTCTAAAACCAGGAGGTGTGGCACCACCACTAGGAGAGGAGTTAAAAATGGAACGCAAGTTTTCTAAGAACCCACCACGAGTTTCCACGTAGGTTACGGTTCCTAATTTCATTCCCTCTCTTACATCCATTCCCCCAGAAGCGACTGTTGCCAATTCTGGTTCTTTGAGCTTTTCCAAGAAAGCCATTGGCGAACCACCAACAAAAATTCGGTTGGCGGCTCGTGAGACTATAATCTCAGAATTGTCCGTGAGCGTCTGGGCAATTTCTAAACGCTTTGCACCAGATGCAAAATAGCTTTCGAGTTCGTTTAGTTCGCCGGTTCCCAAAAAGCGGTCTTGCTGTTCCGCTTGGGTAATTGTTGACAAAGCTAAAGTTTGATATAGTTGCGGACGCGCAACTGAGCTTCCACCACTTGCCTTAACACTCATCGGATTTCTAAAACTCCTATCATAAGAAAAATGGGTAGAAACCCCGTCCTTATAGGGCGGCTTTATATTTACACCATTACCGCGCAAGGGAATTGCTTAATTAGGTGTGCCATTGTAATGCACTTTCAAGCGGGACAATTACCGATTCAAATCTCACAATCCTGTACGCATAATGTTTGCTCTTTCGAGCCTCCCTTGCGGGGTGATGTTAGCTTGGACCTGTTATAAGAGCTTGTTGGGCTTGCAACACTAAACCAGTGACCTTAGTTTTGTTTAATCACAAGCGACAGAGCGGAAAACTAGCTTCGCATTCTCCGGTGTCGTGACTCAAATAACGTTTACCTATTGCTAGGTGGTCGGGTCAGAATGGCTTGTTAGATTTCTCTTTCAAGCCCTATGCCTAAAGGCTAGGGTTCCTGACAATTATTTATGTGTTAAGCCTGGGTTCGTTTGCAGCTTGACACATTGGTGTGGTCATGGAATTCCGTGCCACCTTCAAAACTGCCAAAAAAATTTAACCCAGTTCAGTTTTTAGATTAGAACGTTTTGCGGCGTCTGAGCGGCTTTATTAAGAAGTGTGTCAATCTGTAATCTACAAGGGTCTGGTTGGGCAAGTGGATGGGAGGCGTCGGTGAGAAAAAATCTAAGTTTTGTGTCGTTAGTGCCTGACGACTGGAAGTCGCGGCTAAACGAACGTATGAAGAGTGGTGATTTTTATTTTGCGGCGACAATGTGGGTGAAAATCTCGGTAAATGGAGGTTTTATGACATTTGCCCACAAACATTTCATTTTTA
>CASBQA010000281.1 GCA_949127635.1 Nostocales cyanobacterium PMM_0069
GGCATGTTTCTCGTTTAGCTGAAGCCCCTTTTGACTGGAGACTAGTAGGTTTTGCTTCAGCTTCTTTAGTGAAACAAATTAACTCACAACTAGTGAGAGGTTTCTTATTTTTTAGTTATTTTAATCAGCCATTTTCTCCTCCTTTAAGAGTGCCTCTTCGCCTAGACACACCTGCCCGTGCTGCTGCGGCTGGTTTTTGGTATCTGCATGAAAAAGAACCAGACAAAGCAATGGAGGCTTTTGCAATGGTGCATTCTCTTCTTTATGGCGAAGAGATGTTCATCCTCGCCGAAACTCTCACAGCCTTTGATAAAGCTAAAACTGCAAACACCATTACTGCTATACAAATTCCTCCCTTCCCACAACAACCGTTGCTGCGTCCAACAACTTGGGAAACACTCATATCTCTAAAGTGCGTAGTTGACAATGCCCAACTTGTGCAGCGCAGTTCTTCCCGTTTTCAACGTTCCTCAGCCCTCAACCGCGCTTTAGGGGAACTGAAAACTATTCTAAATAATAAGGAATATTTGCCCAACGCGGAACGAGATTTAATTGTCAACATCGCCCAAACTTGGCAAGAAGCATTGTTAAATATTGCAGGTGAAGTCGGCGAAATTGCCATTACCGAACCTGTAAATAATCCCTACGTTGCCGGGAACCCAGTACAAGGCAACCTCTTCGTCGGACGGGAAACGATTATACGACAGCTAAAAGAACTCTGGGTGACAAATCATCAACTCCAGTCTGTGGTAATCTACGGTCACAGGCGCATGGGCAAAACTTCCATCTTGCGGAACGTCGCTAATTTTGTTAGTGCAGATGTACAAGTAGCCTATGTCAACCTCCTGGAAGTCGGAGATGCACCCGAAGGCGTTGGAGAGGTAATGATGGCAATTTGTGATGCCATTTCTGAGGTTCTGCAAATTCCAACCCCAAGCAATGAGGATTTGTTAAGTCTTCCCTTACCCACTTTTAGAAGATATTTGAAACTTGTAGAGACGCGATTAATGAGCCAGCGCGTTGCGGAGGTTCCCTCCGTTGTAGCGTCTGGCGTCGCGTCTGGGCAAAATCCAAAAGGTTTAATTATCGCTTTAGACGAATTTGAGCAAATCGAGAAACTAATTGAAGCGGGGAAAATCCCTGAAGATTTTATGGGATATCTGCGGGGGTTGGCGCACAAAAGCTCTAAAATTGCCTTTGCTTTAGCTGGACTGCACACATTGGAAGAAATGACAAGCGATTACTTCCAACCTTTTTACGCTAGCGTCATTACTATTCGCATTGGTTTTATGGAAGCGGACGCAACACGGCAGATTTTAGCAAATCCAGCTATTGAGGATTTTCCCCTCGATTATACCCCGGAAGCACTAGATAAAATCTACGACCTCACCCACGGACAACCTTATTTAGTGCAACTCGTGGGTTTTCAGTTAGTTCGTCGCTACAATGACCAAGTTTTTACGATGAGAAACCAACGCAACCCCGTTTTTACAGCCGATGATGTGGAAGCTGTGATTAAAGATGCTGATTTCTTCAAAAAGGGAAGCGGCTATTTTAATGGTGTTTGGGGTCAAGCAAAGGACGGTGCGGTTGGACAACATGATATTCTCAGGATACTTGCACCTCACCCCCAAGGGCTAACTCTGGATGCCTTATCTCAATCTACAAACATGGATGAGGCAACTTTGCAAGAAGCCTTGAAAACTCTCAGGCATCATGATGTAGTTAAAGAAATTGACGGATGTTGGCGAATTATTGTCGAACTTTTTCGCTTTTGGCTTTTACAATTGACATAGGCGTGGAAATTAATTAAGTAAGAAGGCTAAATTAAAGCTCACCTAAATTGCCGGGTTTCGACTCCGCTCAACCCTCGTCTTCTCAGGAGACCTATGAGCAAAAGTCTTTTTTAGACTGTGGTGAGAGAGCTTTTTTCCTACCCTTTCCCCTTTCCCCTACTTCTGCAATAAGTCTAGCGATCGAGCATTGAGCGAAGTCGAAATGCGTCTGACAAATAATTGCAACTTCCTACTTATGCGTTACCTGAAACCTTTGTAAAGACGCGATTAATCACGTCTCTACCACAGATGCGATCGCATTTATTATGGTTCACCAACAAGGGTAAAAGCAGCCCAATCAAGGGGACGTGAATATTGCTTCATTGTTGTCAGCATGGCGTTTCTTAATGCAACAGCTTGATCGGGATTTTGCCGCAGATTTTCATAAAATTTAGTCATCAAAAATTGTGTGGAATCATCTGACACTGCCCACAAGGATACAATAACACTGGATGCGCCTGCACTAATCAATGAGCGAGATAGTCCCACAACTCCATCACCGGTAATGCGTCCCTCCCCAGTATCGCAAGCGCTAAGGATAACTAATACAGCATTGAGGTTGAGATTGAGAATTTCATCAGCTGTGAGTAAACCGTCGTTGATTTGCCCTGTATTGTCCGGGGCAAGAGCGATCGCACCAGGTACGCCCAATCCTTTAAAATCATCTAATAGTCCGTGAGTTGCTAGATGAATAATTCTCGCTTTGTTCATCTGTTGCAATATAGATGCTTTCGTTGCATCTTTTCCAGTCATTGCTTTAGTTTTGAGAAGTTTGGCAACTTCAACTGCTTCCACTTCCGCACCTGGTAAAGTGGGTAACTGCTTCGCTTTTTCACCACTTTTAGTTATAATACTCGGCATCGTTGGATTTCCCACTACTAAAGCATCTTTGCCTTGTAAGGACGCAAAAGTTTCCCCACCTAAGCGTTCTCGTTTTTCACTCGTCAGTTGTAGCACCTGTATTGCTGGAGTTGTCAGTATAGTGTGTTTTTCGATTAAGTACTTATTATTCTGGTCTTCGAGTGCTGGAAATGGAACCAGAAATAGCTCATTTTGAGGAATGAAAATGACAGGTTGATTGGGGTCAGCGGGTAATAATTTAGCAATTGGGTCAATTAAGACTTTGTGCAGTTGCTTTAGTTTGCTGATTTGGGGAACTGCATCTATGTTTGCATTGGTAGGTAAACCGCGTCCTCTCAGACCAAGAGATTGACGACTGCTTTTTACAAGTTGTGCTAAAGGTGTAGATGTGAGATTAACTTGCTTAAAACTAACTGCACCTGTAGGCTGAATTACCCAGGTATAAAGTAGTTTATTAGAAATAATCGAATATTCAACAAGTGTAGCTTTTTGTTTTTTGGCAAGAAGCTGGATTTGGTCGATTGTTACCGGTTTAATAGTCGGTGGAATTTTGGAATTTGGCGATAGTCGTGATGTTAATAACTCTACAAAGGCTTTGCTTCTACCCCGTTCGGCAATTTCTAAAGCTGAATTTATTTTACCTTGAGCAATCAGAGCTTGTTGCATTTCACGGTAAGTTTCAGCTTGAGATTCAAAGATTGAAACTTTATAAACATCAGTTAATCCTGGTCGCAGAGATTCCCAAATATTAATTGCACTTAGAAGCATTTTTGCCGCAGCATCAGCTTTACCTGTTTCCAATAAAGTGCGACCTAAGCTAGTGCGGGTTACTGCTTCCGCTGGGGGGTGTTGCTGTTCTATAGTAATTGCTAAAACTTGCTGATAAAGTTTTAATGCTTTGGGGTACTGCTTGAGATCCTCATAAACTGTCCCCATTTCATGAAGGGTTGCACCTTCTATTCTGCGATAACCTAATTTTTGCGAAATTGTCAGCACTTGCTGATAGAAGTTTAATGCTTTGGTTTCCTGTTTCTGATTGTTGTAAACTACCCCTAGAGAAAGCAAAGCGGTTGCTTCTTCAAAGCGATCGCCTTCTAGTTTCGCAATTTTCAAAGCTGGCTGTAAAAATGATAGTGCTTTTGGGTATTGTTGTAAATCATCGTACACTTCCCCAATAATTCTCAAAGCAATTCCCTCACCAGAACGGTTACGCACTTCTTTGGTAATTGCCAGACCTTGCTGTAAAAAACGCAGTGCTTTGGGATACTCTCCTAAACTCTTGTAGAGTCCGCCGATATAAGTTAAAGTTATCCCCTCACCATTCCGTGCAAGGCTATTAGGACTTTTATCACTGACTTGTTTAAATATTGCTAACGCTTGCTGATAAAGTTTTAATGCTTTGGCGTATTGTCCCAGACTTTGATAACTTAACCCAATCTTGCTAAGAGTAATGCCTTCATTCGTTTTATCGCCTGTTTGCTTAAAAATGGCGATCGCTTGATCGTAGGATGAGACTGCCTTTGCATCCTGTCCCAAACTGTGATATATCTGCCCAATAGAACTCAAAATATTAGCTTTATCTTGAGGCTTACCGTTTCTGACAATAACTAAGCTTCGCCCAAATGTATCTAAAGCCTTTTTCAACTCTCCTTGACGATACTGCTGCACACCTGCGTTATACAACCGTGAAGCTTCACTTTGGTCTAAAGGTCTCTCTATAGATGTAGTTGTAAATTCTACAGGAATTTTAGCCATCTGTCGGTAGAAAATTACACAGAAGACCAAGATTACAGGGATAGACAGTAAACGGTAGATAAGCCGAGTGTTCATTAGATATCGACCGAATTTAATTATGCGTTGCCGGAAAGCTTTGTAGAGACTTAGCATTGGAACGTCTCTACATCATATCCAATATCCGACTTCAGATGATCGTTTAGAAAAGCTTTTATCAATCAAATAGGCGAATAGCATTATATCATGTCCGCAAATCACACATACTGTACAGACGTTCCAGTGGAACGTCTGTACCACGGTAGATATATTTTTATTACTGTTATAGCGTTTCCTAAGCAACTGAGGTAAGCGCAATTACCTCACCCCGATAAAGCTGTGCTTTATCTCCCCTCTCCTTCCTAAGGAGAGGGGTTGGGGGTGAGGTTTTGAGATATACCTCACTAGACCGGGAAACGCTATATCAAAGGCTAGAAAAATCTTTTAGCGTAATCTCATAACCGCCAAATTCCTCGACATATTCCAGAATAGAAGTACCAAATTCATCATAAGATACTTTGCCGGAACTTAAAAGCTGTACAACTTTATCTGGACTTCTCAAGTGTGCGCCGGCTAGAATGCCAGAAATAGTGATTGTGATTGTTTTTGACTTTCCTTTGTCGTTAAATGTCTTTTTCTGACCAAGATAGTCATTGATAGATTTTCCTTGTGTTTTAAGGATATTATTAATATCTTGCCAATACACTGCAAAAGCTTCACGAATGGCTTTTTCTTGAACTTGAGGAGAATTGAGGAATTTGACTTTGCTATCAATCCCATTCTTTCCTGTCCATCTACCTTGCCAGTAATTCTTATTACTACCATGTCCATAATAAACATTGGCTTGATAGTAACCAAGACGAATCAGCAAAACTTCCGCAAACTGATATTTGCCAAGAAAACCCAAGTCTGGATTTTCAAACATATACTGTTTTGCTCCTGATTGTATCCCTGTTTCCCGAACTCCCAGCGCTAACAGCATATCTTGCAAACTTCCTTTGCTTGTAGTCTGCTGATTTTTTGGAGAACTTACAGATGGTTTTATCTGCTTTAAATCGCTTCTCACCACAATTAGATGCGGTAAATTACCATAACTAGAAAATAGGTGAGCCATTAAAAGTAATTTAGTATACATATTTTTATCAGTATTAAAATTGCTTTTGTATTGTAAAGCCAGTCTGGGTGGGATGTAATATTTTTAAATAAAAGTATAAAAAAAGGAGTGAAAAACCTCACCCTGTCCGTTCCGGACATCCCTCTCCTTATTAAGGAGAGGGAAAGATTTCAGCGTAGCTAAAAGCGAGGGTGAGGTTTTTCCGACTTGTATGTAAGACCTCTTGCAAAAGTCCTTCTTTTTATCCTCTTCTTTGCGTCTTTGCGCCTTTGCGTGAGATAAAAATTTATTAAACGGACATGATGTCAATGCATCTGTAATTTTTATTAACAAAACAACTTTACCAACTCAAACTCATATTGACTATGATTTATTTAAGGTAAACAATTCTAGTCTGCAAAGCTTTGCTATGGGTAAGCACAGCTAGAGAACAAGATGCGAAAAATTACAACATAAAAAAGGAGTACAAAATGAACTTTACTCGTTTTGAACACATTAACCTTGCTTGCAAAGATATTGACGCAACCAAAAAGTTTTATCAAACGATGTTTCCTGATTGGTATGTGCGTGTGGAAGGTGTCTTTGAGAGTAATCGCTGGATGCATTTTGGCAATAATCAATTTTATCTTGCCCTCAACGATCATCCTGAGTTAAAGCGTGTGCATACAGCTTATGAAAATATCGGTACCAATCATGTAGGCTTTACAATTAAAGATGGGGAAGCAATGAAAAAACTGCTTGATTCTGAAGGGATTGAATATTACATAATGACTGCACCAGAAACGAAGTACAGAATATATGTTAACGATCCTGATGGGAATGAGATTGAGTTAGTTGAATATAACCAAGAGTATGCGTTGAGGTAATTTGATAATATAGGGTTGAGTTACAATGCGATCGCATTCCCTGCATTTTAAAATGCGATCGCTTGTGAGATACCCTCTCAGATTACCAACTTTGCATTTATTGTGAATCTGACTAAGTACAGCATTGCCTTAATCTGAACGCAAATTAAGTTTAGCAATACCCTGCAATGCCATAACATCGCGACGTTAGCTTAACACATTGCAATGTTAGCTTAACAGATTGTAATGTTAAGGCAAAACATTGTAATGTTAAGGCAAAACATTGTAACGTTAAGCCAAAACATTGTAACGTTAAGCCAAAACATTGTAACGTTAAGCCAAAACATTGTAACGTTAAGCCAAAAC
>CASBQA010000282.1 GCA_949127635.1 Nostocales cyanobacterium PMM_0069
CTCAGAACAACCGCCATACCCCCAGGATGTTCTTCATCTCCTAAGCGTGTCCAGCCGATTGTATTCGCGTGATCGAAATAATCGTATTGGTCGCCATAGGCATAGGTTTGACGAGCGTGCAAAAATTTATCAATTATCCATTGATGACTATCGAGCCAAATCTCATACTCATTGCCATCTGGTCCCTTATCCTTGTAATTAGCACCATAGTAATCCGCATAGAAGATACAGGGATAACCCTCACTTCGCAGTAGGATCAACGCATAAGCTAACGGTTTAAACCAACCTTCCACTACAGATTCCAACGACTGCAAGGGTTGAGAATCATGATTGTCAACTAAGGTGACGGCTAAAGCAGGTTGCTGTTGCACCAAGGTGTTATCAAATATCTGCCGCATATCGTAGTCATTGCCTTGTTTGCTGGCAGCGCTAAAGTTATAGTGCAATGGCGCATCAAACAACATCACATCGCCACCGGTGACGCTAATGAAATGGTGTAGCGCTTCAATTTCATAAGACCAATACTCACCAACGGCAAAGAGATCGCGACCTGCCTTTTGGCGACAGTGTTGCAGCCATTCTGGGAAAAAGCCAGCTTTAACATGTTTAACGGCATCAAAACGAAAGCCATC
Organism: Nostocales cyanobacterium PMM_0069; assembly: GCA_949127635.1. Classification (GTDB taxonomy): domain Bacteria; phylum Cyanobacteriota; class Cyanobacteriia; order Cyanobacteriales; family Nostocaceae; genus Hassallia. The sequence goes on from CASBQA010000282.1 coordinate 633, forward strand.
TACATCAGTGGTTTCTACAAACCACTCACCCCAGCGATTCAACTCCTCGCGAACTTCTGGACTCTCCATATCCAGATCGCATCCCATCAGATAATCGAAAGCGCCTTTTTCTAAGTCAACCTGTTCGTCAAATTTTTTATCTTTGAACAGATAAACTGCGTTTTCACCTTCGTTGTAAACGTTGTAATCAACTGCGTCGAAGTGCCACCAGTGCCATTCCATATCGGAGTATTTGCCCTGGCGACCTGGGAAGGTAAAGTGAGTCCACACTTTAATCTTTTGCATCTCACCGATCGCCTGGTTGCGATTCTCTGGATTATAGGGTGTTGCTTCCACTTCTTCGGGTTCGTCTGCACCTAACTTATGGTTAAGGACAACATCAGCATACACTCGAATGCCAGCAGCTTTTGCAGCCTTTACAGCAGCGATATACTCGTCTTTTGTGCCGTACTTTGTCCGAACCGAGCCTTTCTGGTCAAACTCGCCTAGATCATACATATCGTAGACCCCATAGCCGACATCGTAGCCACCCGCTGTTCCTTTGTAAGCTGGGGGTAACCAAACAGATGTAACACCTGCATCAGCTAAGTCTTTGACTTTCTCTTTAAACTCATTCCAAAGATTGCCATCTGGAGGGATATACCAATGAAAGTACTGCATCATTACACCATTCAATTGAGCCATCTGCAACCCCTCTAGTAAAATATACGATAAATTTTGATTGTGGATATGAAGATTATACTTTAAGTTTTGTTTTATGTTTCTACATCGAAACAAAAGTCTACACCCTGGATATAATATGTCCCTAGAAAATTACCAATTTCACTATTCTTTTACGGGCAATTCTCAAAAGAAAACAATTCTTTTTTTACATGGATTCATGGGTAATCCTCATGAATTTGATGAAACAATAAAATTACTAGTCGATGATTTTTATTGTCTGACAATTGACCTTCCCGGACATGGGAAAACTCAAGTTTTTGGTGGCGATGAGTGCTATACAATGGCAAACACGGCACAAGCATTAATTAACTTATTAGATAAACTAAAAATTGCTCAATGCTTTTTAGTTGGTTATTCAATGGGTGGAAGATTGGCTTTATACCTTAATTTGCATTTTCCTCAGCGTTTTCCTCAAGTTATCTTAGAATCAGCTTCTCCTGGTTTAATAACAGAAGCCGAACGATTAGAACGAGTTAAATCTGATGAACAAATAGCGAGAAAATTAACAAGGTGTGTTGAAGAAAGTGATTTTAGAGCTTTTCTATTAAATTGGTACAATCAGCCGATTTTTGGTTATATAAAAAATCATCCTGAATTTCAGGGCATGATAGAAAGTCGGTTGCAGAATAATCCTTTAGAATTGGCTAAATCATTGCGCTTTATGGGTACTGGATGTCAACCTTGTTTGTGGGAAAAACTCGAAGAAAATACAAACCCGTTGCTGTTATTAGTTGGGGAATATGATGAAAAATTTATAGTTATTAATAGGGGAATGGTTAATATATGTAAATTTACACACTTAAAAATAATTAATAATTCGGGACATAATATACATTTTGAAAATACTTTTGCTTTTCTGCAAAAACTCAATAAGTTTTTGATTTAGGTTTGAAGTTATATGAATATTACTTGTGATTTTTAAGTTGGAATAAGCGCTATCCACGCTTACTACGAATCAATTTTTCGTTGCACTTAGTTCTTCTTGTAAATTTTTCTGATAAATATTAGGTAGATAACGACTTACGGAATTAGTTTCTATGCCATATCCGAGACTTGTCCAAGTGGGGGAAAGCCGTCGCAAAACTTCTTTTAATTTTCCTTGATGCAGCTGTTGAGAAATGTCAGTTCCCCAAACTTTGCGATCGCTTAACCAACTGTAAACTACTGCGTCTTGATATTCGGGTGCAAAACTATAATTTGCCCAAAACATAAACCGCGTCGGGTTGGGATGATAGCGAGGAGCAATTTTATACCAAGTAGTGTTGATGATTTGATATCTCCCAGCGGCTGTGGAACAATTGCCTTTGTTAGGACCAGTAACAATGACGACGCATACTTGAGGATGATTGCTCAAATCGTTGACTTGCTGTCCACCATATAACAGAGAATAAGGGCGATCGCTATTTGCTTCACTGGCTGAAATAGTTCGCATTAAAGCACGAATGTAAGGATCACCACCTTTCATCACCAAAGGTGGATTTTTTTGACCAAAGACAGGAACGTTATGCGATCGCAAATCCCCAAATACATACCACTGCAACAAATATACAAAGCCGAGAAGTGCGGCTATCGGTCCAATCAGTTTTTCAACACCTTTTGATTCAACGCTTTTCAGACTCGGCTCCTTTAAATTTACGTATAATCAACAACAATAATAATCGATGTACTTTGAAACGGCAAAGTTCACTTAAGTAGTCAAGAGTCAAAAGTCAAGAGTCCAAAGTCTAAAGTCAAGAGTCAAAAGTCTAAAGATTGACCATTGACCATTGACCATTGACCATTGACTCTTGACCATTGACCATTGACTCAGACTACATTAGCAAACAACTCCCCAAAGCTTTTCGAGGTAGCCTCTTCTTTAGCAACAATCTCAACAATTTTGTTGCGTGCGGCACTTTCAAACAGCGACTCGACACAAACTTGGGCGACTTTCTGCCGGGGAATGCTACCCTCGAACAGTGTATCAGCACTTTGCATCACGATTCGATTGGAATTATCTTCATTTTTTAATCCCCCAGGACGGACAATTGTATAGGTCAAACCGCTTTTCTGGATATATTCCTCAGCTTGCTTTTTCCAAACTAAAATCAGCCAGAACAAGTTCAAAGGATGAAATAACTTGGAAGTACACAACGAAGAAACGAAAACAAAATGCTCTATTCCCTTCGCTTTGGCAGCATCTACTAAATTTTTAGTGCCTTCAAAATCTACTTTATAAGGTTCTGTGGGGTCAAAGCCCGGTTTCGCTCCCGTAGCGCAAAGCAGTACTGTGCTATCTCCCAAAGCAGTCGTCAGGCTTTCTGGGGTTAACACATCCCCTACAACTAACTCAACATCAGGAGGCAAAATACCTTTCGCTTTTTCTGCGTCGCGTACCAAAGCACGGACGGGAATATTTTTTGCAATTAGCTCTTGTACTATCCTACGACCTGTCTCACCTGTTGCCCCTGCTACAAATGCTTTCATGATAAACGCTATCCTAGAAAACTAGTATTTGATTTCTTTGTTCCCTATTTTAGTGATTCTCAGGACTTACGCAAGCGTCACAAAATAATCTCAACTGGCACATATATTGAAATTTGACGTTAATACTTATAATCATTGATTTATAAACGTTAAAGCCAAATTAATTGAATGTGACAGTTTGAAGATGAATGTGCCAGTTGTGCAACTGCTGATTCGATGAAATTGCCGGCAGATTTTTGAAGTTTCGGTCAAAATGTACTCTTGGTGCGAGAAATTTCACCGAGTGTGGGAACTATGAATACTGATAAACGCAAGATCATACAGGAATTCTATATGCTTTCAAAAAATCGTGAATATCAATCCTTTGAAAGAAAAGAAGCATTTGTTCCCTATTTTAGTAATTCGATAAAATTGCTGGCAGATTTTTGAAGTTTCGGTCAAAATGTACTCTTGGTGAAAGAAATTTCACCCAGTGTGGGAACTATGAATACAGGTAAACGCCAGATCATACAGGAATCTCTATATGCTTTCAAAAAATCGTGAATATCAATCCTTTGAAATAAAAGAAGCAGTTGTACCTGTGCTATCAGCAGCGGATACTGAAGAGACGCTAGAGCAAGTAATTACTGGAACACCAGCAAAGTTTTATGGTCGTTATCAGGACTTTATGGAAATGTATGCTTCAGCAAGCAAGGTTGCTGAGTACCTCAATGCTCATTCTTTATGGTTTTCGCGCTGCGCTGAACCGATGAAGGTGCAACCGCTAGGGGAAAATGGTTATGCTTTAGGAATCGGTCGTTTTGGCTCTTTTGGTTATGAGGTGGAGCCAAAAATCGGTTTGGAACTGTTACCTCCAGAGGATGGTATTTACCGCATCCACACTATACCCATCCCCGGCTACTATCCGCCCGGTTATGATGTAGACTATAACGCATCGCTGCATATGATAGAAAATGTTGCAAGCGATGCACCGACAAGTATTAACGAGATAACGCGAGTTGAATGGGAATTGGATTTGATCGTTGATATTTACTTTCCCAAGTTTATTCAGCGTTTGCCTAAGTCTTTGGTGCAATCTACAGGCGATCGCGTACTTAACCAAATCGTCCGTCAAGTCTCAAAACGCCTAACTCGCAAAGTTCGGCAAGATTTTCATCAATCTTTAGGAATAGATTTTCCGAGCAATTCTCAGAAAAAGCGTTAAATGGATAGTCGATAGTCGATAGTCGATAGTGGATAGTGGAAAATCTTAACAACCAACCACTATCCACTAACAAGCAACAACCAACAACTAACTATGCATTGGTCAGAAGTTTTTGAACAATTTGCACACCAGTAATAGCCTGCCAAGTAAAAAGTCCCAAAAGTGCGAAATTCAACACAATGTGAGTTATCCGCGCCCAATTTGCGCCTTTTTGCATAAAAGGAGATAGGGACGCAGAAAATGCGATTATACTCGTCATCCCAAGCCCTGCTAGCAAGTGAGAACCGAAAAATAACTTACCATTATTGATGTAGGTGACAGCCATAGCAGCGATCGCACCTGCCACCATCAAACCTAAGAGTATCGACCCGATTTGATGGTGTTTGACGTTATATTTACCTTTAATCAGTTCTTTTTTCTGTTCACCTTCAGCATGTCTAGTACGCTGTACTTGCAAGCCTAAGTAGGCAGCATAAATTGATAATAGCAGTAGCGCCCACATCAATACTGGATGAATGAAGTTGAGCCAATATTTCACAGATGGAGAAAGTGCGATATTCATAGGTGTTCCCGCCCAGTTATTAAATCTTTTTGACAACTCCCCGCACCTATTGGCGTGGGGATTCTTCCTTCACAGAAAAACGCCTTGTAAAAGCAGTGCCTTTACTTGGTCTTACTCTTTCTCCAGAAGCAGTAGCGAGATGCCCTCCCGCCAAAAGTCGTAAACCTTCATCCTTGATATTGATCGCTGCGTTGATATCCCTGTCATGGGTCGTTTGACATTTAGGACATTGCCAACTACGAATATCTAAACTGAGGTTATCTATTTGATACAAGCAGTGATTACAAGTCTTTGAACTGGGAAAGAATCTATCAACTTCAATGTAGGTTTTACCTTCCCATTCTGCCTTGTATTTCAACATGGTACAGAATTGACCCCACCCCGCGTCACTAATTGATTTAGCTAGTTTGTGGTTTTTGACCCTTACGGGTTCGCCAGTCGCTTCAAGTCGGGAAACCCGCCCAACGCGCTGGCTCACCATGTTTTTAACTGCTAGATTCTCTACAACAATGACTTGGTTTTCATCAACTAATTTACGACTTAGCTTGTGTAGAAAATCTTCTCGACATCTAGTAATTTTATTGTGAACCGAAGCCACTTTAATTCGTGCTTTATTTCGATTTTTAGACCCCTTCTGTTTGCGACTAAATTGTTTTTGTGTCTTGGCTAGTTTTACTTCATATTTTCGGTAATATTTGGGATTCCCATGCTTAGTGCCATCGGAAGTAATAGCATAGTAGTTTATCCCCATATCTACACCAATAGCTTTACCTTGTGACGATGTAGCAGGTTTATCCTTGCTATCATCATACAAACAAGCCGCATGGTATTCCCCTGATGGAGTTAATGAAACAGTGACAGATTTAAGTTTTCCTTTATGTTCGCGAGATACTTTGCAGTAAACTTTACCCAGCTTTGGCAATGTTAGACAGTCACCGCCTAGCTTTACTTGCTGAGGAAAGCGAATAGACTGCTTTTGCCCCTTCTTTTTGAAGTTTGGATATTTAGCTCGTTTCTCAAAGAAGTTCAAAAATGCGCTGGACAAATCTAATGCGACTTGCTGCAAACACTGAGAAGGCGGTTCTGTTAGCCACTCATGTTCTTTCTTCAAAGAAGGCAGCAAATTAATGATGTCGTTGCGACTTAATCCCTTACCTGTATCCTTGTAAGCTTCACTAGTTAGATTAAGTGCAAAGTTGTAAAACCAGCGTACACAACCAAACGACTTTGCAAGCAATATAGATTGCTCTTGAGTCGGATAGATTCTGTATTTGTAGGCTTTTAACATTGCACTTACCAAACTACAGCTACTATGGTAAGCTAAATTCAAAAAAAAGTAAAGCCGTCCTGGAAGGACGGGGTTTTAAACCCAGTTTTCTGATAATGTCTATTTGTGTATTCTGCTTTCAGCTGTTTAAGGGGTAGGGTGCATCTGTGGTTATTTCTGATTCTCTTGTAGTGTGGAAGTAACCCAGTCATTTGTATGAGTTAGCGATCGCACTTCGGAGAATTATCAATGGCTTCTATTCAAGATATTCCGTTAATACGCGCAATTACTCGTGGGGATCTAAAGCTTGTGCAAGCGCTACTAACTCATGGTACGCTTGCTGATACGTGCGATCGCACTGGAACTACGCCGTTAATGTTTGCTGCTAATTTAGGTTACACCGAAATTGCGCGATCGCTTCTCGATGCGGGCGCAAGTATCAATTTACCGAGAAAACGCTATAAATTAACTGCTTTAATGTTGGCAGCCAGCGCCAATCAAGTTGATATTGTTCAGCTTTTAATATCTAGAGGTGCTGATGTCAATGCTACAAACGAAGATGGCAGTACAGCTTTAATGGCAGCAGCTTTGAAAGGTTATGTCGATGTGGTGAAAGTCTTGCTTGCCGCGAATGCAGATGTGAATATCACAGATAAAGATGATGACACTGCTTTAAAATTGGCAGTTAAATACGGACATCGCGATATTCTTAATAAGTTACTACAAACAGGTGCAGATGTCAATACCCAAGATGAAGATGGTGAGACTTTGTTGATGGTAGCGGCAGACTTGGGACATTTGGAAGTTGTACAAGCATTGTTGGCAGGGGGGGCTGATGTGAATCGGCAAAATCAAGATGGGGGAACTGCACTATCAGCAGCTGCGGCAGCGGGACATAGTGCGATCGCTGCACTTTTATTAGATTTTGGTGCTGATGTGAATAGCCAAGACCAAGATGGTGAAACAGCTTTACATCTTGCGGCTGTTGAAGGCTACGCTGATGTGGTAGAAGTGTTACTTAGTCGTGGTGCAGATGTGCAGATAAAAAACCATCTGGGTGATACACCATTACTTCTTGCGGCGTTGCAGGGACATAGTAAAATTGTAGAGGCGCTGTTGCGGCAAGGTGCGGATGTAAATGTAAAATCAAGCGAAACGCCTTTGTTGCTTGCCGTATCCCAAGGACACGCGGAAACGGCGAAAGTATTGCTAGACTACGGTGCTGATGTTAATACTCAAGGCGATGATGGCAAAACTGTTTTGATTAAAGCAGCGGAAGGCAATCAAATAAGCATTATGCAGCAACTGCTAGATAAAGGTGCAGATGTCAATCATCTAGATTCAGCGGGGGCAACAGTTTTAATGTGGGCAGCATCGCGGGGTTATAACGAAGCCGTGCAGATGTTAATTAAAGCTGGTGCGGATGTGAATTTGAAAAATCAAGGTGGTTATACAGCTTTAGCGATCGCACAGTTTAATGGTTATGATGACGTGGTGCAAAGTCTGCGGGCAGCCAGCGCAGAAGAATGAAAAAAAGACGCAATTCATCGCGTTTGTACTTGTAGAGACGCGATAAATCGCGTCTGTCAGGAATCACAATACCCCGTTAAACCTTAAGAGCGTCGATTTAATAAGTTGTATAAAACTTGCACAAACTGACATAATCGACCTTTCCAGGTAGCACGGGGAGTTTACCGACGTTGCAGAATTGTCAGATTTTCTCGAATAGTTGCCGTAGTGGGATGATTAACTCCTAAAAGGCGATCGCACATTGCCAAAGCATCAATGTACATGGGTTCGGCATAGCTGTACCGACCTTGGCTATCGTAGAGTGCAGCTAAATTGTTCAAGCTTAGTGCCACGTTGCGATGGTCGCCGACAAATAGGCGCTTTGTCATTGCCAAAGCTTCAATCAATAGGAGTTCGGCATCGCTGTAACGCCCTTGGCTTTTGTAGAGTCCAGCTAAATTGTTTAAGCTTAGTGCCACATCGGGATGGTCGCCGACAAATAGGCGCTTTATCATTTCCAAAGCTTCAATGTACAGGGGTTCGGCTTCGCTGTACCGACCTTGGTTATCGTAGATTAGAGCTAAATTGTTCAAGCTACCTGCCAGATTGGGATGGTCGCCGACAAATAGGCGCTTTGTCATTGCCAAAGCTTCAATGAATAGGAGTTCGGCATCGCTGTAACGCCCTTGGCTTTTGTAGAGAAGAGCTAAATTGTTTAAGATTAGTGCCACATCGGGATGGTCGCTGACAAACAGGCGCTTTGTCATTGCCAAAGCTTCAATGAATAGGAGTTCGGCATCGCTGTACCGACCTTGGTTATCGTAGAGTAGAGCTAAATTGTTCAAGCTAGTTGCCACATTGGGATGGTCGCCGACAAACAGGCGCTTTGTCATTGCCAAAGCTTCAATGTACATAGGTTCGGCATCGCTGTAACGCCCTTGGCTTTTGTAGAGAAGAGCTAAATTGTTCAAGCTATTTGCCACATTGGGATGGTCGCCGACAAATAGAGCTTGGCAAACATTTACGCATTCTTCACGCCAAGGTTCTGCTAATTTATAGAACCCTTGTCCCTCATAAAATCTTCCCACTCCCACAGATACCCAGATTATTTCATCATTGGGGACTGATGCTGGGGAAATTGCCTGTTTCTCTTTTGCTTCGTTGACCTCTGCAATTAAACGCTTTCCCAGGTCTTCGATATGAGGAATAACATCCTTGATGCCTTCGATATCCTTAGAGGTGGGTGACTGAGGAACGCTTTGGGCAATGGCTATCATAGCAGTAGCAAAGGTTCTTTCTAAAACTAATTGCATCTCGCCAGACTCCGTTAACTCCCCTTGCAAAAACCACCGCACTAAGGCATGAATTTTATAACATCTTTCATCTGTTTGTTGCAGCAAGTTGCGCTCGTAGAGGTGCTTTTTTGCCTCGTTTAATTCATCGGAACCCCACCCCGCCAAAGCTGCGCTTTTGCTCCCCTCCCCGCTTGCGGCGGGGAGGGGTTGGGGGTGGGGTGCTTCGATTGTAGGCAATTCGACGGATATGATATCAGCAGGCTGTGCTTGTGTAGATGCTTCTGTTTGCTCAATGTTTTTACTTTCTGTCGCTACCCAAACAACCAATTCCCAGAGAATTGACTGGGGAGAAAATAAACTCAACAATTTTCCTAGTTGTTGCGTCACTGGGTCGAGTTCTTCCCAAGTTAAAGCAAACGCGGCTTTAACTCCCAGTTGAGTTGAGTTTATGGTTTCCCGGTCTTGTAAAGCTGCTTCTGCTAATTTGCGTTCTTGCAACCGCTCAAACATTGTGTATAGAGATAGCTGCAAGTCTCTGACTAAATAAGCTCCCACTAACTCTATCCCCAAAGGCAAATATTCTAGACATTCACAGATTGCGGTTGCGGCTTTTGGTTCGTTTTCGATTCGTTTGTCTCTCTTCCCCAATAGACGTTTTAACAGTTCTAAGGCTTTTCCCGGTTCTTTTTCTGGTGAGAGAACATCTAAAGGAATCTCTTGAATAAAATTGGGGTCTAGATGCCGTAGTCGAGTAGTAATTAAAACTCGAAAGCGGTTATCGGTGGGAACAACTTCGCGCAGGTTGCCTAAATCGGTCACGTCATCGAAGACAATTAAGATAGGCAAGGCAGAATCAGGATATTTAGACCAACACCACGCGACTTGTTGTTTGAGGCTTAAGAATCTTCCTCCTAATTCTTGGGGAATCTCGAAACCGAAGTTGATGAAAAACTCCAAAACTTCCGCAGCAAGATTGCTTTCCCTATCGTTAAACCAAGCAATGCCGCCGTAATCTTGTTGATATCGTCTCGCATATTGGGTGGCTAATTCAGTTTTGCCCACACCTCCCATCCCGGCGATCGCTACATAATCTCCCCGCTGCAAGTCTTGATGCAGCATTGCTAATTCTCCTTCTCGTCCAACGAAATGGATAGAACCGCGAGGAATATCTTTTGTGGGGCTTAACTTTGTCCGTTCCCGTTCGGACGACTTCAGTCAAATATTAAAAGTACTACCTCTTTGGTCAATGGTTTGGTTTTGAGCGGCATTAATAGCTTTTTCGATATTTTGGGTAAAACTTGAAGGGTATGATTGTTGAGATTTCTCCACAGCTGCTTTTATCTCCTTCAGGATTTCAGCTAAGTTCGACGGTGGATTATTTTCTGTTAATAATGCTAAATCCTGCATAGCTTGATTGACTTCCGGATTAGCAATAGCCGCCGATTCTACCTCCACTACAGCCTTACCATAATCTAGAGGTTGTTCTGGTGCTTTCTCGATCGCTGTTACAGTATGGGGAGACTGTTTTTTCAGCGTGACGATAAACTTACCAGTCTTATCCCATAAAGCTTCACTTACCTTTTCGCCAGTTTTTTCTAAGGCTTTGGTGGCAATTATAGAGCCGATCGCGATCGCCGCAGTGGTCAAAGGTTCCATATGCTACTTTATCTCTAGGTTTATCCCATTTATTAACACACCACTTTTATTCTAAATTTCGTAAATAAGTTAAGAGGATGTTTTAAAAGTATTGGGCGAATATAATTCGCTACTACACTAGCATTGTCCTCCTCCGTGGACTAACCAAAAATCAAGGTTTTTAACCCGCGCAGGCGGGTTTTGTCTGTGTAGCCGCGACTTCTAGTCGCCAGGGCTAGTAATAAATTAGACTTTACAAACATCCTCTAAACTCTAGCGTCTGACTTGCTAACGCTCTTGCGCTAGTTTAGCTTTAGCTTGTTGCCAAAGTACTTCCAACTCATCCAAAGTGTAATCAGAAAGAGGACGGTTAGCAAACGCTTCCATTTTTTGTAACCGCTGAATAAATCGCTGATTAGTTCCTTGCAAAGCTTCTGATGGGTCAAAATTATACCATCGCGCAAGTTGAATAATCGAAAATAGTAAATCGCCTAATTCCGCTTGTTGTTCTGCTGGTGTTTCCTGTTCTAAAGCTTGTTCAAATTCCCCTAATTCCTCATGAAACTTTGCCCAGACACCATCAATATTTTCCCACTCAAACCCAGCCGCAGCAGCTTTTTGAGAAATCTTCATTGCTGCTATCATTGGAGGAAGAGTCTTAGCATAACGACTGAGTTTAGAACTTAGCTTTTGGTTTTCTGGGGACGTTTCGCCTTTTTCTTCAGCTTTGATTTGTTCCCAATTTTGCCGCACTTCATCAACGCTTTCCACCGATACATCACCAAATACATGGGGATGACGGCGAATTAACTTTTGGGAAATGCCTTGAGCGATTTCTTTCAGGGAAAATTGTTGATATTCGCTGGCGATTTGCGCTTGCAATACTACTTGTAATAATAAATCTCCGAGTTCTTCAGCGATCGCATTCTTATCCCCACTTTTAATCGCGTCAACCACTTCATAAGCTTCTTCTATCACATATGGTGTCAGCGTTTCGGGAGTTTGCGCCAAATCCCACGGACAACCACCATCAGGCGATCGCAACTTTGCCACCACATCAATTAACTCTTGTAACGCCACCAAAGTATCATTTGTCA
>CASBQA010000283.1 GCA_949127635.1 Nostocales cyanobacterium PMM_0069
GTCCAGGAGAATACAGAGGTACAACTAGAGAAGTTACAAACCTTAGAAAATAAACTTGATGCATTTACAACGCTGCAAAATCAAGTTGAAAGTCTAATTCAAGGAACTTCAAATCTAGAAAATCACCTCAAAGCAAGTATTGCGGAGTTAGTCCAGGGGAATACAGAGGTACAACTAGAGAAGTTACAAACTTTAGAAAAGAAACTTGATACATTTACAACGTTGCAAAATCAAGTTGAAAGTCTAATTCAAGGAACTTCAAATTTAGAAACTCACCTCAAAGCAAGTATTGCGGAGTTAGTCCAGGGAAATACAGAGGTACAACTAGAGAAGTTACAAACCTTAGAAAATAAACTTGATGCATTTACAACGCTGCAAAATCAAGTTGAAAGTCTGATTCAAGCAACTTCAAATTTAGAAAATCAGCCAAATCTCGAAAATCAGTTAAAAGCAAGCATTGCGGAGTTAGTGCCGGGTAATACAGAGGTACAACTAGAGAAGTTAGAAACTCTAGAGAAGAAACTTGATACATTTTCAACGTTACAAAATCAAGTTGAAAGTCTGATTCAAGGAACTTCAAATCTCGAACATCACTTGAAAGCAAGCGAGGTACAACTAGAGAAGTTACAAACCTTAGAGAATAAATTACAGGAATTTGAAACTGTCAAAACTCAAATTGAAAATTTAGTTCAAGTAATCTCAAATCTAGAAAATCGCATCACAAATTCGCAGGAAGCTAACAGACCAAAAAGCAAAGGATTTAAAAAGACTACGCTAGGAATTGATTAAATATGTAAATTCGTAGTGAGCGGTTTACCGCTCATATTAAGAGATGAAACCCTTACCGGTTTGTTTTCAAATCTCAAAAGCCTTCAGGCTGGAAGCCTGAGGCTATACAAACAAAGCCCACCTTTGTGGGCTAAAATCCTAATATAACCCCCGGAAAACCGAAGATTTAAGTAACAAAATTAACTTGATGTTGAATTAGCAGCTTCAGATACTTTTACTGGTGGTGTAGTAACACCCATACGAATTTCAGAAGTGAACGAAGCCATGCTGAAACCGCCAAAACGCTTCAGGACACTTACGCGCATCCGTAAATTGGGACTAGCAAACCACAGACGTTCTTCAGACCACATGGTTTCATACTCTGTGATTAGTGTCAAGGCGTCATCACTGCCCATTTTATAGCTGCCGGCGACTGGAGCTTTCTCCGCATAGCCCATTTCCCGCAGTAACTTACCTTCATTGGGATTATCTTCATTGGGGACAGTAGCCAACACTGTAGAACCAGTGTGTTTTTCTTCATCCCATTCCATTGTCCCATTCCAGGTAACTCTAGCGCCACAGGAAGCAAGTTTTGGGTCGATTTCATATTGCTGACACAATTTGGCTACTTCTGGATGATCTGCTGCAAGCATTTCAATTACAATATCTGACTTGCCGTCTTCAGATTGCTTGAAAGCCAAGTGGTGACTGGTACGATGAGAAAACCATTTACCTGCGCTCAATTCAAAAAATTCTTCAATATTCATAAATGAAATTACCTTTCATCAAAATACAAAAAAACCCACTTATTAAAAAATAGCAGGAGGCGTTGATTAAAAGGGGACTTTAGACTAAAAGAGAGCGATCAGTAAATAATGGGACTGCAAAAAATAAAGGGATGCATGTAAGAACAAGCACCCCAATAACGGAACTCGACTCAATGCCTAATTACAGATAGACGTTGTGTTAGCGCATCTAATAGCACCCCCTCCTAGTCCACTTGGTATATACGGATTAAATAGTGGAACTATTGGACTAGCTAGTTCATTTGGAGTGTTGTAGAGTAACACCCAACCATTGCTAGGGGTAAAAGCTATATTTATGAAAGTTTTCCCTATGTTATGGACGTTCACGATTGTAGCAATAGCATCTGGTGAAATATTGTTAGTATAGGTAGCATTATTAATGCCATAGAGAACTACCCAACCTCCATTTGGATCAAACGCAACACTCTTGATAATTGATTTTTGTTTATTTACATTGACAATTGCATTAAGAGCATCTTGTGGAAAATTGGCACTCGGAAAATAACCATTACCGTCATAGATAATCACCCATTCTCCCTTAGGTGTAAACGCGATAGTGTTGATGGTTGATTTTCGTTTATTTAGAGTCACAATTTGATTAAGAGCATCAGGTGGAAAATTGGGACTCGGAAAATAACCATTACCGTCATAGATAATCACCCATTCTCCATTAGGTGTAAACGCAATAGTCTTAGGAGTTATATTTTGTTTAGCTAGAGCCTGAAGTTCGTTAGCTGCATCGCCGCGGATACCTACTTGGTAGGAGGAATCAGCCAAAACCCGTGAAGAAGTTAAGACAATAGGACATAAAGTCCCTATTGCTATTGATGTGCCTACCAAAAAACTACTACCAGTTTTCAAAATCTGCCGTACAAAAAAATTATTAGACATATTACTCCTCAAGTAGATGAAAAATAATGGTGCTTTTGTCTCAATACCGTTCAGTTAAGGATTTTTGGTATTGATTTCGGCATGTAGAGACGCGAAATTTCGCGTCTCTACAGAGGATTTCGGGCTTAACTGAACGGTATTGGCTTTTGTCTATCTATTATTCTTCCACAAGTGGAAATTCGGAGCAAGACTTGGTAACGATTTCTTTAAAAGGGGAATAGGAAGTGGTGAATTCCCTACTCCCTGCTTTTTACGCTTCATTTGTCCAAAATATGCTAGACGTCTCCAGAAAAGAGATAGAGACGTAGCAGTGCTACGTCTCTACAAGGGTTTGGGGCAACGCATAATTAAATTAGGTCGATGTCTACTTAGTGAAAAGTAAGATTAACTTGCTTGTTCAAGCCGTTTGAGGGAAATTCTTGCGGCTTCGGAAACATGAGAATGGTTGTCTTTTTCTAGGTATTTCAAAGCGGAAACCGTCTTAGCACTGGGAAGATTGCCTAATGCTTCTGCCAGACGCTGACGTACTAACCAATCTTCTGATTGGGCAAAGCGCAGGATATCATCTACAGAGCTAATGTCTTTGATTTCTCCCAATGCAGCGATCGCAGCTTGTTGTATTACTACTTCTTCACTCTTCAATGCTTGAATCAGTACATCATGAGCGCGGGGGTCTTTAATATTACCTAATGAAACCGCTGCACTAAACCGTACTAGCCAATCGGTATCTTCGTAAAATGCTCGTGACAATGGCTCAAATGCTCTAACATCACCTAAATATCCTAAGGCACCAGCGGCATCAGCGCGTATACCATAATCTGGGTCAGATTCTAAAATTTTTATCAAAATAGAGTAACATTCTTCTGTCGGTTTAACTCCCAAGGCAAATACTGCCATTGATCGCAGTTGCAGAGATTCGTCATCTAAAACCTTTTTAATTAAGGGTACTGCTTCCTCATTAGACACATGACGCAAATTGGCAAGCGCTACCATGCGATCGCGCAAATTATCACTTTCTAACTGACTGGAAATTTCTTCTATGCTTAGATTTGTCATTTAGTTTAAGTTTCTTTACTTATCTTTACTATAAGTAACATTTCTTCTCTATCAATGCATAGGTTAGATGGTAGGTTTATCCGTACTTGTTGAGAAATATATAGTTGTAGAGACGCGATTAATCGCGTCTTTGATTAATCACGTCTTTAGTGGATGGAATTTAATTCTTTACAACCGTAAATCGTCCTAAATGTTCTTCTCCCTGACGATCGCGTATCGAATTCGTTACTGGTATCAAAGAATGAATTTGAAAATCTGTCTGAAAGTATTGGCGAATTTCCTCTGGAGTCATACCAAAGGGTGGTCCTCCAGGTCGATTATGTGTGAAAAATAACCCAATTAGTTGTCCTTGGGGCTTTAAAATTGATTTTGCAAGTTGCACGTAAGCTGGACGCTGTGCTGGTTCGATCGCACAAAAACAAGTGTGTTCTAGTACGTAATCAAAATGGTTTTCATACTCTGGTAAATCAAAGATGTCTCGCTGTAGGAATTTAGCGGAACTTTGAGAAGCTTCAGCTAAAGCGATCGCTTCAGTAATTGCCGATTCTGCAAAGTCAAATCCGATAACTTCAAATTGATGTGCGGCAAATAGCAAAGCATCATAACCTCGACCACAGCCTAACACGGCAATGCGACCGGGTGAGGGTGCTGTTGTCGATTGTAATAAACTAACGAAAGGTGGTGCAGCTTGTTTGATATCCCAGCGATCGCTTTTCTCTTGATAGCGCTGTTCCCAATATTCGGGATTAGTTATTGATTGCATAAAAGGACGTTTTTGTAAAGATTCAGAGGTGGGACAAAAGTTCAAACGCAATCATATTATGTCCGTTGTATTAATAGTAGTAAAAACGTCGCAATCGTAGAGACGTTCCGCCGGAACGTCTTTACAAGATGTGTGATTTACCGGACATATATTGTATATAATTTTAATTCCCCAGTCCCTCTTTACGTTGTTTGAGTTTGAGCAAAATTTCTGCGTGTACTTCGCGGGTAAGTGGGTAAAAATAAGCTAAAACCAAGCCACAAACTAAGGCGATCGCTGGTATGGGACCAATGGAAAAGCGAATGACATCTAATACTGAGTTTGGTTGAATTGGGATGGCAATTTCGGTTGTGGGTTTAATATATCCTGCTGTTCCCAGTCTTTGTAAAA
>CASBQA010000284.1 GCA_949127635.1 Nostocales cyanobacterium PMM_0069
GCACCTTGGAGGTCAAATTGAGATAAAAGTTCAATGCAAGAGCGTTTATCTGCTTCTGTGCCTTTTTCTGCTAAAGTTTTTACTACCACCTGCTTGAATAGTGGCAAATCTATATTTGAAGCATTGATTTGACCTTGTTCTGCACTTGAAACTAACAGTTCAACATAACCTTTTTGTAGTAACCAAATTACGCCGAGACAAATCACACCAGCGATCGCTGTTTCTAGCAATAATATTAAGTCGTGTCCGTTGATGGGCAAAAACCGCCTCCACAGCCATAAAGTGACTAAAATCACTACACCTGCCGTTCCAGCACCAAACGCTTCCGCAACCCCACCGGAAAATGTTTGCACACGAGAGCGAATTTTCGCGGGTATTGGTTGAAACAGCAGTGGTCCGCTACTAGCGACAAAGGTATAGCGCAGAAGTTCGTCTAGAAACTTGATAATCACTAAACCCCAGAAAAAGTTTTGCCCTTGTATCACCACAAATAAACCGAGTATCGGGATAACTATTGGGATCAAAACTATGACGCTTGCTGGTAATGTGGCAACGGCAACAAACACCCCAGAACGTTCAAGCAATCGGCTGGAGATAAACCACTGCATCGTTAACTCGCACAGTCCGGTAATTCCACCAAATATCCCTAGAAAGCTGGCGATTTGTTTGTCGTTATAATTTAAGTTCAGTTGAGTCAGATACTGAAAATCGATTAAAATCCCCATGACTTGCAGCAACGCAAAAAACGCAAACAACAGTAATGCATAGCGCTTCACAGGACCTGTAAGGCGACTTTTTGTGGAACGTGATGTTGTCGTCGGAATCAATCGTTGCGGAGTATTGGGAAAAGCTTGACGGTACTTGTGAGTGAGATACCAGAGAATTAGAGTTCCCAAAACGATGAAGGTAGCAGCGAAGGGAACGATGACGTTATGCAGTCCGACAAATAGCAGCAGTAAAGGTAAACTAAAACCGCTGAGGACATCAGCGACTAAAATACCACTGCTGATTAATGGGTAGGTGCGCTTAATCTCGCGAATATTGAATAATTGATTGGCTGCAATTGAGGTATTCAGGTCGTTGATAATGTAAAAAGCATCTACCCACAAGCGCAGTAGAAATATGCTAATGACGTGAAACGGTGAAACTTGCAAACCAAAAGGTAGTAAAATTAGCGGCACGAACATAAAAGGTGCGATCGCTACAATTACCAAGCGCAACGGAAAAATCTTTTGCAGCCAAGAATAAAAAAAAACCAGTACAGAACCAAGCGCTGCACTAGCAATATAAATCCAAGGCAGTGACTTTGCCCCATATTGATCTAAAAAAAGCGCGAGTGTACTATCCTCAGACCAGCGCAATCCTATAGATGTAATTGTATAAAAAGCAAACATTAAGAATGTGCGATCGCTCTCCTCCGGTCGGAGATTCACCCACTTCAGCAATCGCTTGAGAACACCTTTGTTTTTCGCAACAAAAGAGAGATTTTTTAGTTCCATGCAAGTTGTATTTTCTAGTGTAGTCACCGCTGATTGGGGATTAGGGACGCTTGAAACAGATTATTCGTACCGATTTGCACATCATATGACCTCACCCCCTACCCCTCTCCTTAACAAGGAGAGGGGAGATAAAGCATAGCTTTGTCGGGGTGAGGTTATGATGTGCAACTTGGTATGAATAATCTGTTTGTTCCTAGTCCCCAGTCCCCCAGTGCCCAAAAATGACAAAAGTCCTGAGCAACTGAGTATTATCTTTCCCACTCAGCGCTCAAGACTATCGTTTGTTAATTTATTTAAATGACCTATGACATCATGTCCGTTTAATTAACAATAAAAACCTACCTACCGTCGTAGAGACGTTCCGGCGGAACGTCTCTACATTGTAAATAAATAATTTACCGGACATGATATGAGTCGATTTTATTTATGTTTTAGAGAAGAAAACTTCTCTAAAACAATCGGATCGTTATTTCTTAGGCGATATGAGCATCATCATGTTTCGCCCTTCTTTTTTGGGCATTTGCTGGACTTCACCAAATGGCTCTAAGTCAGTAGCCATTCGTTTGAGCAAAGTTTCTGCTAGGTCGCTGTGTTGAATTTCCCGACCTCGGAACATCACAGTGGCTTTGACTTTATCACCATCTTTCAAAAACCGCTCTGCTTGCTTGACACGCACATTGTAGTCATGTTCTTCTATTTTGTAGCGCATCTTCACTTCTTTGACATCAGCGGTGTGCTGCTTTTTCCGGGCTTCCCGCGCCTTCTTCTCCTGCTCAAATTTGTATTTCCCATAGTCCATAATCCGACAAACCGGCGGGTCAGCCTTGTCACTGAGTAGCACCAGATCAAGTTCTTTTTCTTCTGCTAGTTGCAGTGCTTCCTGAGGAGTGATAATTCCTAGTTGGGCGCCATCAGTATCAATGACCCGAATTTTCGGGAAGCGAATTCTTTCATTAATTTGGGGCAGATCGCGAGTTCTTTTTTTCTCAATCACAGGCGTCATGTATGATTTTTGGGGGCTGTTTGGTTGTAAAGAATTGGACTTGGTGTTGATTTGTACGCCTCAAGTTGCGATCGCGCTTCTTGAGGACTGAAACTCAAAAAATAAGCTATAGTTCTATGGTAGCTAATCCATAAAGTAGTTTATTAGTTGTGGTATATGCCATTCTACTCACTATGAGAGAATTTCTGCCCAATAGTTAATCTAAATTACACAACACTTATAAACTTTCAACTATTGTAACATTTAAAACTTTTTACGAATAAAGTATAGGTTGATACGTTCAGATAAAAAGTACTACTTATTATCGAAAGAAATTAATAAGTTTACATACATCCAGATTAGCTTTTGTAGGTAGATAAGATAGGACTTATGCACTCAGTCGTGAGAAAACAAGACTTTGAGATTGCAACCGAAGCGTCGATTGGGACGGAAATACGTAGTTCGTGCGTAAGTCCTGTAAGATTAATAAGATCGCCTTAAAATGGAAATAAGCTGATAAATTGGGAGGAAAGTGTGACCACTCAGGTACACTGGCAGCAAAGAGTTGGTAATCAAAGAGACTGGATTTGGCGGGGTAGACAAATCCGCTACACGTATATTCGTCCTACCGCAAATAAGCACTCAGACACACCTTTAATTTTACTGCATGGATTTGGCGCTTCAATTGGTCATTGGCGACACAATTTAGAAGTGTTAGGCGATCGCCACACAGTATATGCTTTAGATATGCTGGGTTTTGGCGCTTCCGAAAAAGCCCCTGTGAATTACAGCGTCGAACTTTGGGCAGAGCAAGTTTACGACTTTTGGAAAGCATTTATCCGTCAACCAGTGGTATTAATCGGTAATTCCAATGGTTCGCTGATTTCCTTAGCGATCGCAGCCGCTCATCCGGAAATGGTGCAAGGAATCGTGATGATGAGTTTACCCGATCCGTCATTAGAGCAAGAAGCGATCCCGGCTTTCCTCAGACCGGTAGTCATGGCAATCAAAAACCTTGTCGCTTCCCCGTTAATCCTCAAACCGATATTTCACTTTGTTCGGCAGCCTGGTATTTTGCGTCGTTGGGCAAGTATTGCTTATGCGAACCCAGAAGCGATCACCGATGAACTGATAGAAATTCTAGCAGGTCCGCCGCAAGACCGGGGTTCTGCGCGTGCTTTTAGTGCTTTATTTAAAGCAGCGATCGCAGTTAACTTTAGTCCTAGTGTCAAGGCAGTGTTACCAACCTTAACAATTCCCATGTTGTTAATTTGGGGACAAAAAGACCGATTTGTTCCTCCAGTACTTGCAAATCGATTTACACAGTACAACGATAAATTGCAACTGTTAAACCTAGAAGATGTAGGTCATTGTCCCCATGACGAATGTCCAGAACGAGTCAACCAAGCTATTTTAGATTGGGTTAATACATGTAGTGAGCGCTTTAGCGCTCTCAAAGCTGAGGACTGAAGTCCTCACTACGAGTTTCTACCCAATTGTTACTTGACCAGTATCAACACCAGTAGCCCCACTAACCGATTGCCCTACAGAAACCATTTTGTTTAAAATATCTTGGCTGGGAACTTTGCCTTTTAAGACTACAGTTCCGCTAGTTTGAGCAACCCAAAGTGTATCAACATCATCCAGTTGGTCATCTTGATCGAAAGCTAAAGCAACCCGCTTTGCCAAACCACTTTGATCGTACTCTCCATTCAACCCGACGCGCTCTGGGGGAATTGATTGAGTAGCAGCAGGTACAGCAGTACTAACAGCTTGTGGTACTGGTTGCGGATCGGGATTTACTTGTGCATTTTCGGGTTTTTCCATACCGAAAAGTCTTTTTAACCAACCCATAAACGCTTTTCTCCTTTAAAAATTCATGACATTTTGAGTATAAAAGCTGTCATCTAAAATCGACATCTACCTATGAAAAGAGAATAATCTAGTTTGCGGTATGATTTCCGCACAACTTGCAAAAAAGAACTTTAAAAAATACATGACTTTAATTTATAATAAAAGGTTAGACTAAAAATTTAGTAGTTACGTATAACGTAGATAGAAGATGATGTCTGCGTTACAAAAATGTCGCCCTAGCCAAAACAGCCGCGAAGATGAAACACACTCTTTCTGTTCTTGTAGAAGATGAAGCGGGAGTTCTTTCCCGAATTTCTAGTTTATTTGCCCGTCGCGGTTTTAATATTGAAAGCCTTGCCGTTGGTCCAGCGGAGCAGGGAGGAGTCTCGCGCATTACAATGGTTGTACCAGGTGACGATCGCGTAATCGAGCAACTCACCAAGCAACTATACAAATTAGTGAATGTCCTTAAAGTGCAAGACATTACCGAGACTCCTTGTGTAGAGCGAGAATTGATGCTGCTGAAGGTAAATGCTAATAGCAACAACCGTGCAGAAATTATCGAATTATCTCAGATTTTTCGCTCACGAGTCGTAGATGTGGCAGAAGATTCCCTCACCTTGGAAGTTGTGGGCGATCCAGGTAAAATGGTAGCGATCGTGCAAGTGTTGCAAAAATTTGGTTTAAAGGAAATAGCCAGAACAGGCAAAATTTCTTTAATTCGTGAGTCAGGTGTCAATACTGAATTGCTCAAGTCTTTGGAAGCAAAAGTTTAGTCAAGGGAAAGGGGAAAGGAAGAAGAAAAACTTTAATATGCGTTCCCTGATCCCAAGAGACGTAGCAATGCTACGTCTCTACATCTTTTCTAATGTCTATCATCCATCACTAATCAGCAAAACAATTTTACCTGTCACAGACCCACTTTCCAATAATTGATGAGCTAGATCCGCTTTTTCTAAAGGAAAAGTTTGACTAACATGAATTTTCAACTTGCCCTCATCAATCCAAGTAGCACACTGTTCTAAAATGTCTGCCTGATGCTTTTGTGCTTCCACTAAACCTTGCGACATTGGTGTCAACATTAATTCAAAACCAATGCGGAGATTACGCAGTCGGGCAGCTTTCCAAATTGTATTTGCATCAGGTTCCAAAATCGTCACAATATCGCCATATACACGCACTGCGGGAAAGGTTTTGTGAAAAGTTTCTCCACCCACAGTATCAAAAGCTAAATCTACACCTTCACCATTTGTCCAATTTAAAGCAGCTTGCACAAAGTCGGTTTGTTTGTAAAAAATTACTTCGTCAGCACCTAGTTGTTTGACAAAATCAGCTTTTTCCAGAGAACTCACAGTTGTGCAGACATCAGCACCTTTAAGCTTCGCTAGTTGAATTGCTACATGTCCAACACCACCGGCACCCGCATGAATCAAAACTTTTTCCCCAGGTTGCAGTCGTCCTCGTTCATACAAAGCTTCCCAAGCGGTAATTAACACCAAAGGTGCAGCAGCAGCTTCTACAAAAGATACTGAAGCGGGTTTACGGGCAACAAACCGCTCATCGATAACAGTAAATTCCGCATAATTGCCTTGATGTGCGCCCAATCCGCCATTACAAAAATATACTTCATCTCCTACGCGAAAACGCTGTACGGCAGCACCGACAGCTTCAACGACACCTGCACCATCACATCCTAAAATGGCAGGCATATTATCTGGGTAAAAAGTGCCGCGTTTGCGAAGTTTTGTATCAATCGGGTTAACTCCAGCTGCTACCAAGCGTACCAGAAGTTCCGTTTCTCCTGGGGGGACGGCAGGATTTGCTATAGACTGGATTTGCAGAACTTCGGGATTACCAGGTGCTGTCATTAAGACTGCTTTCACGATTTGTTCCTCCGCACTCAAGCTAGATGCACGTTTCTAAAGCAACTTTAACGTAACTCTGTTAAGTGTGAAAGAAATTCACTCGATCTGGAGGCGATCGCATGATCGCATCGAAGAAATCTCCGTGGCGGTTTTCATCTTGACACCAGTTTTCAAACCAGCGGAAAAACAGAATATATTTTTTTTCGGAATTGGCGATCGCTAATCGGTAATTATTCCTTAGATCATCTACCAACCGTCAAAATCACCTCTTCGGGTGAATCGATTGGAGGAAGTATAATAGCAGGCACCGAACATAAATAGAACTAGAGCGAATCCAAGGGAATAAAACCAAGATGAACGTGGAAAGCAACAATAAAAAAGACCGTATTATTATTTCTTATATCTTGAATGCAGCCTGGTTTGTCGGTTTGGGAGGACTGCATCGCTTGTATAATGGCAAGATCGGGACGGGTTTGTTTTGGCTATGTACTGGTGGTTTACTTGGTATAGGACAGTTTGTGGATCTGTTCCTCATCTCTAATATGGTTGAAGAACACGATCAGAAGCTTAGGTTAAAAGCAGGTTTGTCTCCATTGGGTGTACCGTTGACTCAAACTGCTGTTGCTTCCCAAGTTTATCAATCCAGTGGCAATCAACTGATGGTGAAACTGTTGGAAGCCGCAGAAAGTCGCGGTGGTACGCTAACTGTAACCCAAGGTGTAAAAGCAACTGGAGTCAGCTTTACAGAAGTGGAAGCTGCACTTAAGGATATGCTGAAATCAGGTTATGTCAAAATAGATAACGACCCCGTTAGCGGAGCCGTCACTTATCACTTTCACGAAATTTAAGAATTTTGTTGGTTGATATAAGCAGTTCTAAATGATTGAAAAAATCAGATCCCCGACTTCTCTAAGAAGTCGGGGATCTGAATAGGATTGCTATAGTAGTTAACTGTCAACTATCAACTAACTAATTCCTACCTAGCCACTTTTGACCATTCAAGCGCTGCACGAGACCATATACCATTAAGTCAAGTGTCATTTTGCGCTCATCGATTAAGAATGACTCAAGAGTGCTCGGTTTTTTGCCTTCGTTGCAAGAAAACACTTTTTTACCCTGAATATCTTCATCTAAGAAATACAGGTTAAACTGGCGCAGACCATTTTGCAATTTGCCCAGAATTTGCCAGCATTCTTCAGATGTATCAAAGCCAACAATGGAAAGCTTCTGCTTGGCAAAACTCAATTGTACATCTTGCACACCTTGTTGAGCGATCGCTTTCTGCAAAGCTGGCAAATAGTATTGCTCTACAAACTCTACAAAAGGCTTATCTTCAAGAGCTGGGGGTTTCTCTTTTTTAGCCGCTTTAGCCGCAGCAGGTTTGTCTTCTGCTTCTTTTGCTGCCGGCTTTTCTCCCTTAGGTGCAGCAGGCTTTTTAGCTTTAGCTGCATTTGGGTTTACTTCTGGATTTGCGGCTTCGGGATCTGGTGCATTAGCTGTGGGGATGTCTGTTGCTTCTGGGGAGTCGGTGCTGGGAGCATGTTCTTCAACAGTGCTGGGAACCACCTCTCCCGCTTGATTGTGATTGGTTTCTTCTGCCATTGCTCAGGTCAATCCTTTATCTAGCTAATAGAGCGATCGGATAGCTCACCTTAAGGTATCAGGTATTTTCATTTTGACATAAGTCGGAGAATTAAATTAAACGTCAGATCCCATTCAGGAATTTAGTCCTTAAAATGCTTGCCCAGAGCGATAAATCGCTCACTACGAAATCATTAGGGACAAATATAATTAACAGATACTTAAACATTAGGATTTAACTCTATGTAGAAGCAATTCATGAATTGCTTCTAC